>CAYVVX010000545.1:0-4329 GCA_964455315.1 uncultured Planctomycetales bacterium
TCACCGTGGCGATCGTGCTGGGCGCGGCCGGGCTGTCCATCAGGCAATGGACCCGACCGCGCGACCCGCCCCCCGCCACCGAGGCCCAGGGCTACCCCGCCTCCAGCATCCTGCAAGCCATGTCGCGGCAGCCGCACCCGCAGGTCGGCCAGGCACCTGCGCCCCCCACCCCCGAGGCGGTGCCCGAGTCGGTCTTCCCGGCGCGATTCTGGCTGATGGGCATCCTGTTTGCGCTGGGCACGGCCGCCGCGGGGCTGTGGTTCACCGGTGACTGGGAGCTGCGCGCGGGGCTCCGGCGCTACGTGGAGGATTGGTCCAACGCCAAAGTGGGAGAGGCCCGGCTGTTCTGGCACGTGGCCGCGGGCATCGGCATGGTGGTGGCGATGCTGCTGCTGGCGCTGCTGACCCGCTTTGCCCGCCGCGGCGCGGTGATCACGTCGATGTTCCTGCTGCTGGGGCTGGCACTGGTCGGCGCGCAGGTGTGGCTGGGCATTCTCATGCTCTTCGACTCGCGCACCGGCCCGCTGACCGGGTTTAACGGTTAACAACCGACGCCACTTCCGCAACTGTACCTTCGGCGGCTTGTGGCCCGCCGGTGGTGCAGGTAAAGTGGCAACCTCTCGATGTACGGGGTGACTGGAGGACATATGCACGCGATGCGGCGGCGGATCAGTCGGGGCGGCAGGCAACGGCAGGTGGTTGTTTTCGTCGCGGGGGTGATGCTCTGCGCGGCCGGGGGAGCGCCGGCGGCGACCGCTGTCCGATCCATGTCGGCGGTGATGCCCTGTGTCATCGCCGGGCAGCTCGGGGAGGCTCCGGCGGTGAAAACGCTGCCCGGGATCGACCACCTCGAGCAGGACACCACGACGTACCTCTACCGCATGGGCTGGCCATCGCTCAAGGAGAAGCTCGCCGGCACCGAGATTCGCGCCCTCATCGAGGAGCCGGAGGTACAGGCGCTGCTCAAGGAGATCCACCGGGCGGCGGAGCGCGGCGGCCAGATCGGGCCGGTGGGAAGCTTCGTCCTCGACGCCCTGCAACAGGACCTGATCATCTCCGCGAAGATGCCCATGCCCGCCAAAGCCGGCGCGGCCAACAATCGCCTGGCGAATACGGCACCCGCGGAGGAGTCCGAAGAGGCCCAGAGTGAAGAAGAGGAAGCCGGCGGCGGCTCCACCCAGGTCGCGGTGATCATTCCGCATCCCTCCAGCCGCGAGACCATCGAGAGCGAATGGAAGGCGGCCCTCAACGCCTGCAAACCTGCCCTGGAGGGTATTCCCAGCGTGGAGATCGACGGGCAGACGTTCCATCTGTTCGGTGATCACGAGGAGGGGATTCACACCCAACTGCGCGACGGCAGGATCGTCTGGGCGGTCGGGCCCGCCGCGGCCAGGCGCGCCGCCCAGCCCCCGCCGGATCAGTCACTGGCCACGTCCGACCTGTTCAACGCCACCGTCTCGCCGCTCCTCGCCGGCCGCGCCGACGGGCCCGTGGCGATGTACTACTACGACCTGCGCCCGGTCTGGAAGCGGCTGATCAGCACGCCACAGGCAGCCTTCGCGTGGAACCGCTTCTCCTGGAAGTCCATTGAAGCCCTGGCCGGGGCCAGCTTCGTCGAGGACGGCGGCTACCACACGCTGCACTACTGGAAGTCCATGGATCGCGGCCGGGGCGGGCTGTTTGCCAGGAGCCAGGAAAGCCGCATCGATCCGGAATGGCTCAAGCGCGTGCCGGCCGACAGCAGCGGCTTCACCACCGGCGTGTGGGACGTGCAGAGTTTCGTCATGTCCTTCGCCTGCCTGGGCATGCTGATGGCAGGGCAGGGTCCGGAGGAGATGTCCCAGGTGGCGGCGCCGATGGCGATGGTGGCCCCGCTGTTCGCGCAGCTCGGCCCGCGCTACCTGATCTACCGTGTGCCCGATCGCTACGGCAACTTCCCCATCGCCAACGCGGTCCCCCTCCAGGACGCGGTGGTCATCACGCAGATGGGGCCCAACTTCAAGACCACCCTCGACCAGATGACCCGCAGCATCCCCGGCGGCATGCTGTCTTTCTCTGATATCACCGTGGCCGGCCATCCGGTGAAGGCCATCAACCTCATGTACCTCCAGATCTACCTGGCGTTCGTTGACAACGACAAGCTGATCCTGACCATCAACCCCCAGCTGCTCAAGGACGCCCTGGAGGACTGGAAGACGCCCGGACCATCGATCGTCGACACCGACCACTTCAAGGCCGCCCAGGCGAAGTTCCAGCAGGACGCCTGTTTTCTGCTCTACATGCCCCCAGGGGGATTCTCCCGCGGCATCTACGACACCTACATCCCCATGCTCCAGCAGGTGGTCATGCTCTACCAGGGCATGTCGCAGATGTGGGGCGGCGGTCAGGATCGCAAGCCCGCCCCGGCGGAACTGCGACCGCTCGACCTGATGCTCCTGCCCCGCGGACGGACGCTCATGAAACATGCCCACCAGCCGACCTTCATCACCGGGCGCGACGACGGCAAGGGAGTGCTCTTCGACGGATGGTCCCCCACCATCAGCACGCCCTACCTGTGGACCTACGTCCACGCGGCCATGCGCCTGGCGCCGGAGGGCATCGGGACGCTGGAGCTGCTCGCTCACCTGGTTGCGTCGCCGGAGATGGGCGAAGGCGGCGACGGCACCGAACCGCCGCCGGCAGGGCTGGAGTAAGCGGGCATCCCCACTCCGGTGTGGCACCGGCGTCTCGCCGATGTTGAGCGGGATCATACCCGGCTGAGCGCGGCGTTCATGGCCGATGCCACTCGCGGCAGCGCGGGCACAGCGGCATGGCGTCGTCAGCACCGTCCAGGTGGGAGCGCCGCACGCGGCTCATGCCCTCCGAGTTCCACAGCGCCGACAGGGACGATTCGGCGAGGGTTCCCAGGGCATGCAGCCCGCGAAAGTCCTGGTCGCACACCGTCACCCGCCCGTCGGCCAGCACTATCGCCCGGTGAAAGATCCGCTCGCATGGGCGGCGGCTCGGCGGGGTCATGTCCATCACCGCAACGTCCGGGAACTGCCCGGCAAAATCGCTCGGCCCGGCGATGACGGCACCGCCGGTGCGGTTGAGCCAGTGGTCGTAGAACGGCTCGATCTCCGCGTAGGTGGCGTGGCACTTGATCATCTCGCAGACCACCAGCGGCAGGCCCCGGTTGTCGCGCTGGGCTTCGATGAGCCGCTCGACGTTGGCGGTCACCGCGGCGAAGTGGTCGGCGTTGTGGATCCGGAGGTAAGTCTCGGGTGTGGCCGCGTCGATGAGCACATTGACCACGTCAACGCGCGCGTCGATGAGCGCCCGGAGGGCGGCCTCATCGAGTGCGACCAGCGGCGTGCGCACGGCCAACCCGAACAGGCCGGCCCGCCGGCACATGCTCAACACATCGACAAAACGCGGATGCAGCAGCGGATCGCCGAAGCCGCCGAGCACCACGCGCATATCGTCGCGCGAGGCCAGCTCGCCGGTGAGCCGCTCGAGCATCGCCAGGTCCATCGGACCGCGTTCATCACCCAGCGCGCCGCCGCGCGGCCGCAGCGTGCTGGACGCCAGCGGGTCGCGCGTGGTCAGTTCGATCTCGACCTCGGCCGGCAGCGGCAGAGGCTCTTCGTGCTTGTGCCCGGTGAGCCATTGCGACACGGCTTCCGCGCTCAAAGCGGCCGGCGCCGCACCGTTGCCGGCCGCCCCGGCCTCGCGCAGGACCGCCTCGATCCGCTCGATACCCGCCTGCGTGTCGGCCAGCATCCGCCCGCGGGCCCGGCTGACCACCGCCTCCGGTGAGAGGAAGCACGGCTGCATGACCATGTCCTTGTGCGGTTCGGCGGGGTGATAGGCCATGACCCGCCCCAGCGGCTGGATCACTTTGGCCAGATCCGCCAGCAGCGCGGGCAGCAGCACCGGCGCGGTCAGCCCCGGCGCCGACTGGGTGAACACCATGCGCACGTCATCCGAGACGGTGCGGAAGTGGTCGATCAGCCGGTCGAGCATGGCCGGATCGAGCAGAGGGGCGTTCGACGGGATCGCGGCGATCGCGACCGCCTGCTCGCGCCTGGCCAGTGCCTCCAGCAGCCAGGGGTGGATCCATTCGTCGAACACGGTGAGTCCGCCGATGCCGCCGCGCCAGCCGTCCAGCGCCCACTTGCGCCCGGCGGCGACGTGATGGACCCAGGGCACCGGCGCGGCGTCGTGGGTCTCGACTTTCACGTCCAGATCACCCACCGCCGCCCGGGCCCGCTCGGCCTGAGCGACAGACGCCAGCAGGTGCACCGACGCGATGTGCCGCGCGGCCAGCACACGGCGCAGCGTCCGCCT
>CAYVVX010000546.1:0-4328 GCA_964455315.1 uncultured Planctomycetales bacterium
TTCATCGAGCAGTGTGGCATCTGGTGCAACTTGATGACCGGTCAGCAGGACCTGCGTGGATTTACGGTCGAGAGTATCACCCACCAGATCCTGGACGAAACATTCTCTAACCTGCGTACCCTGGCCGAGCGAGATTTCGCGGCCGCGATCCAGAAGGTGGAGGCCCCGCCACCGCTGATGCCGGTGAGCGCGATGCGCCCGGCGTCCACGTCCGGCCGGCTGACCAGGTAGTCGATCGCCCGGATGCCGTTCCAGGCTTCCACGCCCGCCGGCGTGTATCCGCGCGACAGCCACCATTGCCGCCCTTCGCGGTACAGGCCGTGATGGACGCCCTTGAACTCGCCGCGCTCGACGGTGTCCACGATCAGGCAGACGTAGCCGTGTTTGGCGAACCAGATCGGGTGGCATTGGTAGCCGATCTTGACCCCTTCCGGCCCCCGGTTTCCGTGGCCGCAGACGTACAGCACGGCCGGCAGCCTGGTTCCGGCTGCCACCTTCGCCGGGCGATACAGGTTGGCGGTCACGTAGAGGTGCGGTCTGCTCTCGAAGTAGAGCTTGTCCACCACGTACCCGTCGCGCTGCAGGGTGCCGGTGACCACCGGGTTCAGCGGGGTCTTTTCAGGCAGCGGGTCCAGGCCCAGCATGTAGAGGTAGTCCCGCTTCCACGCGCCGCGGACCGACTCCCACGCCTCCGCCGCCGGCAGGGTCTCCACCAACTGCCCGTCGAGCTGTCCGGCCAGCCGGGTCAGATACGCATGAACAGCCGGGTCACCCGGTTCCAGCGGATAGGGTTTCGGCGGCTTCCTGACCGGGGGGGCGACGCTTGCGGAGGCCAGAACGATCGCACAGGCCGATACGATGGCGGAGTAAGCCATGGGAGCCGCTCCTGTCCGGAGGATCAACCTGCCGCGAAAGGCCCGCGGAACTGCCGGGCCGAGCCACCGAAGCGGGTGCCCCCCGATCCGCGCGGATGACTCCGTGACAGCGGTTGCCGTAACCCACTGCGAAGCAGGTGTTTACGGAGCTATGCGGCGAAGAAGAAACTGCGTCCTCCAGGACTCGAACCTGGAACCCGCTGATTAAGAGTCAGCTTCAAGACCGCGGGCTACCTGGCCGCAAACCGTTGCCAGGAAAAGCATTAGCGGCATCTTCCGGCAACAGCATTCCGGAGGATCATACCAACGGGATGACACCCCGCACAAGTACGCCGGCAGGGCCGGCCGATCCCGTTGCGGCCTGGTTGGCCGACTGCCCACGCGAGCTGCCAGAGGTGGTCCGGGCGATGATCTTGACAGCACTGCGCGCAGGTGGGGCGTGATGCTCGAAAGACGCGATTGCGGGCCCGCTGGTGAACGCGGCGGGCGGGGACGGGTCAGAACGGGGGTCGGGACGGGAATCGCGGCCAGCGGTGGCGGCGTGTGGCGGAAGCGGGTATCGGCGGGCGGCGGAGGTGACGCATGAACGGCGAAGGGCAATCACTGTGGCCGGCAGGGCTTGACGGTGTTCGGCCGGCGACGCCGGCCACGGTGGAGGCGGGAGCGGAGTTGTGGGGCGGCGTGGGTACTTGTGGGCAGCGGAGCGAGACCGAGCCGGCGATGGCGGCCGGCACCGCGGCTGCCGGTGAACCGGCCGGCGCCGGCAACCAGGCCGGCGACGCCGGCGAGCTGGTGCCGCCGGATGGATCGGGGGGCGGGGAAGCGGATGCGGACTTCGGGCCCGGTGGCCCGGGGCAGGACGAACAGTCAGGTTGGAGAAACAACATGGGCTTGATGGAAATGCTCGGCGGCAAGCTGAGGACGCGGCGGGAATCGAAGCTGGCCTTGTGGCGGGAATACCGGGCCATCCTGGTGCGGGGGGACCAGGCCACGGAAAAGCAGGCCGATCGGCTCCTGGTGCTGCTGGACGAGTTGGGGTTGCGGGTGGAGCACGTTGTGCTGCACCGGCAGGCGCTCGCGGCGATTGACGAGCTGCGGGCGGTGGCGGCCGACGGGGCGTCCGCGGCCGCGGACCTGGCGGCGATCCAGGCGCGGATCGATGCCGTGAACGCCGAAGTCCGAAAGCTGAACGAAACCCTCCACGGCGCCGGGACCGAGCGGGAGCTGCTCGGACACCGCAAGCAGCGCGGCGCCAATGCCGAGGTGGAACTCGAGCGGCTGCGCATGGCGTTCCCCGCCCTGCTGGCGGACGACGCCACCGCGCAACCCGACGGCGCTCAGTTGAGCGGCCAGGTGTACCAAATCGCGGCCAACACCGGGCTGCTCGACGATCTCCAAGGCCGGGGCTACGCGGTGGAGTAGGGTTTTCCGCCGGCCGGCGGCGGCGTCGCCGGCCGGTATCGTGTGTGCGAGATTGGATGCGGAGGCGGCGGCGGGCCGGGCCAGCCAGGAGAGTACGCGATGAGCAATGTACAACTGGAAATGTCCGGCGATGAGGCCCGGCTGCTCAGCTCGCTGAAGCGATCCGAGGCGGAAATCGAGCGGCTCGAGGCGAAAGTCAAGAAACTCAACGAGACCGGGGAAAAGGGCAGCAAAAAGACCCAGCAGGAGCTGTGGAAGGAACAGCGCGAGGTACGCAAGCTCAAGGCCGCTTGGGAGGAAACCGAGAAGGCCCGCGAGCAGGCCGAAAAGCCCTTTGGGGACAGGTTGATTCCGCAACTGGGGGCGTTTGCCGCCGGCGTGGTCAGCATGTCTACCGCGCTGGGCCTGCTGCGGGCGGAAATGGAGCAGATCGCCAGACGGCAGAAGTTGGCCGCCGACGCTGGTGTGCCGCTCAACCAGGCCCGGCAGGACTTGATCCGCAACATGCCCGGGGCAACAGCGGCGGAGGTAAGATCCGCCCTCGATAGCGCCGCGCGGGTGTCGAGGGAGACGAACGTCGAGGAACGTTTCGTCGCGTCCGCGATGGCTTCGGCCATGTCGGCCGCATCTGGTGATGTCAACCTGGCGATCCCGGCAGTGGAAATGGCGTCGCGGTTTCTCGCCGATCGGCCGGATGCAATCGCCGATTACGCCGGCAGCCTGCTGGACATGCAGAAGGCCACCCGCGTTGCAGACCCTCGCGTCAACATGGGCTTCCTGACGTTCATCGGCGGCCTGTCGCGCGTGGTGGATCCCAAGATGCAGGCGGCCAATATCCCGCCGGCCATCATCGGCCAGCAACCGTACGGAGGTGACCCGCGTACCGCCGCGGCCCTTTTCGCCGCCACGACCACCGGCATGGCCGACCGGACCGGGGCCATGAGCGGGACGGCGGTGATCCGCTTCGCGGAGCAGGCTCAGGAGTTTTTTGGCGGGGATTTGATGCCGGGCGGCAAGGGGGTCGTATCCAAGAGAATCTCCGCATTGGTCAACAGCGCGTTCAAGGCCATACCGGCCGGCACCGAAATGGATCGCATCACCGCGCTGCAGTCGATCCCCGGCCTGGCTGAGGTGTTCCTGGGGCGATCAAGTTTTGACGCCAAGGCGGCGGGTCCCTTCCGCCAACTGCTCACTGATCCATCATCCGGAATCGCGATGGCATTCCGCTCGAACCTGAAAGCCATGCCCGGCAATGCGGGAATGGCCCGGATCGCCGACCGGATGATAGCCATGCGCGAATCAGATCCGATCGAAAGCAACGAGGTGCTGAGGCGTGTTTTAGGCAGCGGCGCGGACGAGTTGATGACCCGGGACCTGGTCAGCGCCCGCGGGAACATCACCGAGGAGGGGCTCAAGGCTATCCTGGAAGCCAGCGGCGCGGGCTGGATGCGGACCAAGGGACTCATGTGGGGGTTCGACGCCGCGACGGAGCTGGGAACCAAGGAACAGGTGAAGTATGCGGCGAGCGCCCTCCGGCAGCGGCAGCGTGACATCATCATCGGCGGGATCCCCGAGTACATGACCGAGGGGTTCCCGGAGGGCCTGTCCACCGGCGAGCTGCGGAACCGGGCCAGCCTGAGCAGTGACGATGAACGGATCGTCAATCTGTTGGGCCAGATCGCCGACAAGCTCGACACGATGAACGCGAAGGCGAACTCGGTGCCGACGCTGGCACCGCCTAACGTGGACAAGTGAGGCGAGCTTTCGGCGAGCTGGTGGTAAGAATCCCTTGCTGGCAGCGGCAATAAAACCCAGCGGGTCGGCGACACCTCCCGCGCCGCTGCCGGCTTTTTGGAACTCCCGGGTGCTGAAGGTGAGGCGGGCATGGCCTGGCTGATGACCATCGTGGCGGCCGCGGCGATCGCGTGGGGGCTTTGCCGGCGGTGCGGATGCTGCGGGGCTCGCGGGCTTCGGTGGCGATGGCTCCGCGATGATGATCCCGTGGACGGCGGGGCCTGGTTCGGCCGGCCG
>CAYVVX010000547.1:0-2253 GCA_964455315.1 uncultured Planctomycetales bacterium
GAAGACTCTTGCAGACCCGCGGCTACGCCCGGGCCTCCGTCAGCGAAGGAGCCGATCCATGAGCCGATGTGCCGTTCCAGTTCATCAGCGCCAGGCTGACCTGATCAGCGAGGCCGCGTTGCGCCGCACGCCGGTAGCCCTGACCTCGGCCACCGCCGACGGTTTCGTCACCGGCAAGTCGCGCATGCTCAACGCCGACGAGGAGGGTCTCTGGATCGAGTCCCCCTCGGACACCGGCCACGGGCCCATGGAACTTGCCGTGGGACAGATACTCGGGGTGGCTTTCCGGCGGGGACACAAGAAGTGCGTTTTCCAGGCGACCATCCTTCGCCGGAGCACATTCCTCATCAAGACTGGGACCACTGTCCCGGCCGTGGTACTGAAGATGCCGACCGCCATCCATCAGCTCCAGCGCCGGCTGTTCTATCGCACGCCCATTCCCGCCCAGGTCACCATCCGGGTGGATCTCGAACCACACAACGGTCCCGGCACCGCGGCGGGAGAGGGTCGCTTCAACGGGCGAATGGTGGACCTGTCCGCCGGCGGGGTAAACATCAAGCTCGCCTCCAGCGAGCGTCCCCGCTACTCGAGCCGGGACACCGTCACCTGTCGATTCACCACCTCGCCTGACCAGCCGGCGGTCGAGGTTCCGGCTCAGTTCCGTTACCAGATCGCAACCCCGGACGGCAATCTGCGCGTCGGACTGCAGTTCGTCGGGCTGGAAACGTCCGAGCAGGGGCGACACACCCTGGAACGGATCGCTGCCCTGGCCGCGCGGTTCCAGCAACGCCACGCGCCCTGCGCTGACGAGGATTGACCGGCCGGGTCCGAGACCTCTGCCCCTGGCACTCCACCAGCGAGCTCTGTGAGCCGGATGCCCGGGCTCCGCGCACCTGCGATGCGCCATGAGGCCGAAGGTCGATCTCGCGGTCCAGGTTTCCCGCCGGGCCCTCACCCCCCCGCGACGCCAGCACCCGCCCCGGTTACAATCCCCGCTGCCCACGGGCATCCGACCGGAGATCCGTTCAGCAGGCAGAGGAGAGTCGGAATGATCCCCAGCGACATCAGACGCATCGTACCCGCCGCCATGATCGCCATCTCGGCATCAATGTTGTGCGGCTGTGCTCAGCAGCAGGCTGCTCCGTCGGCCTCCGGAGAGCGCATCGAGCAGCTCCAGCGCGAGAACGAATCGCTGCGTCAGCAGGTCGAAGCCCTGCGCGAGCAGAACCGGGCCCGCGCCCAACTGCTCCAGCACTCCGGCGAGGACGCCGCCCAGCTCCAGCGAACCCGCCAGACCAACAAGACGCTCCGCGAGGAGTGCGCGGGCATCACTGCGGATCTCCAGCAGCAGGTGCATGATCTACAGGTTGCGAACGACCGGCTCGGCAAGCAGCTCCGCGAGACGGTCGGACAGCTCGCCGACGAGCAGAACCGCCGGGCCAGGGATCTCCAGAACTGCGAACGGCGCATCCACGAAGCCAGGGCAGAAGCTGACCGCCTGAAGCGGTGACGGCGCTTGCGCACCCGCCCGGATGGACACCCATATGACTTCGCTTGATGAACACATTGAACGTGTGCTGCCGGAGGTGATCGCCCTGCGGCGCGAACTCCACACCCATCCCGAGCTTTCCCGGCAGGAACACGAAACCTCCCGCCGGGTCCGGGAGGCGCTCGGCCGGCTCCCCAACATCCGTGTCCTTCCACCACTGACCGGCACGGACGTCATCGCCATCCTCAACCCCGACCGCGACGGACCCTGCATCGCCCTGCGCGCGGACATGGACGCCCTGCCCATCCAGGAAGCCAACGACCTGCCCTACCGCTCGCAGGTCCCCGGGGTCATGCACGCCTGCGGGCACGACGGGCACACCGCCAACCTGGTCGGCACGGCCATGGTCCTTTCCGCCATCGCCGATGAGCTGCCCGGCAAGGTCAAGTTCATCTTCCAGCCCGACGAGGAGGATCACGGCGGCGGACGGCTGCTCTGCGAGGCGGGCGTGCTCGAGTCACCGCGCGTGGACGCCGCAGTCGCGCTGCACGCCTGGCCGGGACACCGCGTCGGCACCGTCGCCATCCGGCCTGGTCCGATGATGGGGGCCAACGCGACCTTTGACGCGGTGATCCACGGCAGGAGCGGGCACGGCGCCTACCCCCACCGCACCATCGACCCCATCGTCGCCTCCGCGCACATCATCACCGCCCTGCAGACCATTGCCTCCCGCGCGGTCGATCCGCTCGACGCCGTGGTGGTCA
>CAYVVX010000547.1:2263-4312 GCA_964455315.1 uncultured Planctomycetales bacterium
GCGCATCCACGCCGGCAGCGCCACCAACATCATCCCCGAGGAGTGCCGCTTCGCCGGCACGCTGCGCTACCTGCGACCCGACACCGGCGAGCTGGTCCGCCGCCGGGTCCGCGAGATCATCGAGCAGACCGCGCTCGCCCTGGGCACCATCGCGGAGGTCCGCGTCGAGGAAGGCTACCCCTCCACCATCAACGACCCCGCGCTCACCGAGCTGGTGGTCAGGACCGCCACCGACCTGTTCGGGCCCGACGACGTTGTCACCGAGCTGCCCATCAGCCTGGGCGTCGAGGACTTCTCCTTCTACGGGCAGCGCGTGCCCGCGGCCATGTTCCGCCTGGGCATCCGCCCGGAGCACATGGATACCCACCCCGGACTGCACAACGACCGCTTCAACTTCAACGACGCGGCTCTGCCCATCGGCATGGGCATGTTCTGCGAGGTGGTCCGCCGCTTTCTCCACAACGGGGGAAAGTAGCATCCCCCGCCGCGTCGATATCCTCGCGATCATCTGCCTGATCGGCGCCACCTGCTGCTGGGGCATCGCCCCGCCCATGCTGCGCTACCTTACCGCTTACGTTCCCGACGGCTTCACCACCAACCTGGTGCGCTATCCGGTCGGCACGGTGATTTTTCTGCCGTTCCTCATCACCGCCTTTCGCAACGGCACCCTCCGGCGTATCGCCTGGCTGGCCCTGCTGCCGGCCGCGTTCAACATCCTCGGCCAGACCCTCTGGGCCATCGCCCCCTACCATGTCAACGTCGGCACCATGGCCTTCCTCGTCCGGCTGTGCGCCGTCTGGAGCATCGTCACCGCGTTCCTGCTCTTTCCCGACGAGCGCCGTCTGCTGCGCAGCCCGCGCTTCTGGATCGGCGCCGCGCTGGCGGTGGCCGGCTTCGTCATCATGGCCAGGGCCCACCTGGCGACCTTCAGCCAGGCCGGCATGACCGGCGTGCTGATCATGTTCTTCTGCGGGCTGGGGTACGGGCTGTACTACGCCACCGCCCGCTACGCCGTACAGGGCGTCCATCCGCTGGCCGCGTTCTGCCTGGTCGGCGTGTACAGTTCCGTGGTATTCGTGATGATGGCTCCGCTGGGGCGTCCCTCTGGCCTGGCGGAGTTGCCGCCGTTTCCGCTGGCACTGTTGATCCTTTCGGCACTGATCGGGGTCGGCGCCGCCCACGGCATGTATTTCGTCGCCGTTCGCCGCATCGGGGTCACCATCAGCGCCCTGACCCTTTCCGTAACGCCGTTCGTGTCCATCGTGGTCGGGCGGATCTTTCTCGGCGAAACCTTCTCCACACAGCAGTGGGTCGGCGGGCTGATCCTCACCGCCGGAGCCACGCTGGCCGCCTGGTCGGAGATGCGATTGACAGGCCCCGACGCCGGACGTACATTCCATGAGGACTGAGCCGGATATCGACGCCGGGACAGGTGACCAAGTGCTTTCCTCGCGGGCCAGACCTCCCCACCATCCTCGCTCCCCTCGCGTACCTGCTCGCCAAGCGGTAATGACCGGCCGGCGCGGGTTCAATTTCGCCGCGGTGATGAAGGTCTCCACGATCCTCCCCGGCACCCCGGCGCGGTGGACTCGCCCGCATGCCAGACGCTCCTCGCTTCCGTGTTCGTTTCTGCCGCGTTACGCGTCGGTATTGCTGATCCTCCTCCTCGGTGCCTGCAATGAGCCGCTGTTCAGTTCCGGCCCGGGCGCCGCCAGCCAGGACACCGCCTCCGAAGACGGAGCCGGCGCCGAGCAGGCCGCACTCCAGCAGCCCCCCCTGTACAGAATCCAGATTCAGTTCGAGACCCTCCGCACCAGAGTCCCCGCCGGGTTGTTCAGCGGTTCCGACAAGGTCTGGAACCACATCGCCGAGGAGGCCGTCGGCTACCATGCCCAACAGCTTCTCCAGCGCAACGGGATGCGCGTCGGTCGCGGGCGCGTCGAAGACTGGGAGCCCATCCGCGCCCTTCTCGAGGCCGCCGGTCCGGTGGAGACCTCGACCAGCAACCTGCAGGTTTCCAACGGGCTGCCGCTCATGCTGGAGTTGACC
>CAYVVX010000548.1:0-3021 GCA_964455315.1 uncultured Planctomycetales bacterium
GAGGGGCCTGGTGCCGTGGCCAGGGGCGAGGTCGCCACCGGCGACCTTCACGTCCCCCGGTCGTGGGTGTCGATTTCGAGGGGGGCGTGCAGGTGCTCGTCGGTCCTGGGGGTGGTCAGGACGCGGTAGTAGCAGTAAGCGGTCAGCAGCGTGACCGTGCCGCATGACGTCAGCATGAATATCCAGCCCAGCGCACTCATCGCTCGTCCTCCCCGGAGACTACCTCCAACGCCCCGGCACCCGGCGGCAGAAGTTTGCCCTGTTCGCGCCAGCGCTTGCCCGCCAGGTTGACCAGCAGCACGAAGAAGATCAGCAGCACGGTGATGAAGGCCAGTATGAGCAGCACCGTGCCGCGGTCCTCGTCGCCCAGGGCCAGGATGTCGCGGACCTTGCCGGGGATGTTCAGCACACACCAGGCGCCGAAGATGATCAGCAGGTACAGCGGCGACACGTACTTCATGATGAACCAGAACACCCCGGGGATCTTCATGGCCGCGCCGCGCCGCGCCTCGGCCTTGGCCTTGTCGATGCCGAAGATCCAACTCACGGTGATGACCTGGACGGTCGCCAGGATGAAGATGCACACCGTGCCCACCCAGAAGTCCATGACATCCAAAGCCAGCAGGTTCTTGGAGAAGTACACCACCAGGAGGCTGCCGATGGCGGTGATCAGCCCCAGGCAGGTGACCGAGAACCGCCGGCCCATGCCGAAGCCTTCCTCCAGGAAGGCGATGGCGGGCTGAAGCATGGACAGTGAACTGGTGATGGCCGCGGCGAAGAGCATGAAGAACCAGATGGCCCCGAAAAGGCCGCCCAGGGGCATGCGCGCGAAGACGGCCGGCAAGGCCATGAAACCGAGTTGAAACCCGCTGTTGAGCACTTCCGGCGTGAGACTGGCGGCGCCCAGGAACATGAAGGCCGCCGGGAGGGTGATGAGCCCGCCGAGACAGACCTCGCAGAACTCGTTGGTGCTGCTGGCGGTGAGCCCGGACAGAACCACGTCGTCGTCGCGGCGCAGGTAGCTGGCGTAGTTGAGGATGATGCCGAAGCCGACCGAGAGACTGAAGAAGATCTGCCCGGCCGCGGCCAGCCAGATCTGCGGGTCCAGCAGCGGCGCCCATGTGCTGCCGCCGTTGCTCGAGGACTTCGGGTTCCACATGAAGCCCAGGGCGTTGGTGACGCTGGCCTCCGGCCTGGTGGGATCGGGGGTGCCCAGGGTCAACACGCGGATGAGCACGACCACGGCGCAGATGATCAGCAGGGGCATGGCGAACTTGACGAAGATCTCGATGCCCCTGGTCAGGCCGCGGTAGATGAACACGAAGTTGATGACGAACACGATCAGGAGGAAGACGACGCTTTCCTGGAGCGAGCCGCGAAGCAGGAAGCCGTTGGACTCGGTGCCGACAAACCTGGCGAAGTGGTCGCTGTACACCTTGACCGTGGCGGCGCTGTCCTTGCTCGCCGCGGTATCCGCCAGCCGGGTCATGCCGCCGCTGAGGTATTCCCATGCATACGCCAGGCACCAGGCCTCGATGTAGACGTAGTACATGTAGATGCCGACGGGCACGATCAGGGCCAGGGCGCCGAAGTACTTGCTGATCGGATGGCGCCAGAGCACGCTGAAGATGCCCGGGGCGCTGTTGAAGCCGCGGGCCCCGCCGTACCGGCCCATGGTCCACTCCACCCAGCAGATGGGAATCCCCAGCAGGACGAGGGAGATGAAGTAGGGGATCATGAACACGCCGCCGCCGTTGAGGGCGGCTTGCCCGGGGAAGCGCAGGAAGTTGCCCAGCCCCACCGCAGAACCCGCCACCGCCAGGATGGCCCCGAGCTTGGAGCCCCAGTTCTCTCCGGAGGACGTGCGCCGAAGGGCCGGCTCAAGGTCGGAACGGGCGGACATGCGCTGATTCTCCTTGACCGCGGTTGATGGACAGGCCTGACCGCGAGCATATTCGCGCCGGAGGGAGGGATTTGCAAGCCGAATCGAGTATCATGCCGCGCCCCGACCGGCGCGGGCCGGTCCTTCTCTTTCGATCCAAGGAGCACCGGATGCGTTCGATGCGGATCACCCTCGCGTTGCTGGGCGTCATGATGGCGGGCTGTCAGGCCTCCCAGCCACTGTTCAACGGCAGAGATCTGAGCGGCTGGACCGAGGTGGGCAGCCAGGGGGCGTGGTCGGTGAAGGACGGCGTGCTGGTATGCAGCGGGGCCAAAGACGGCTACGCCTGGCTGAGCACGGATGAGAAGTTCGGCGATTACACGCTCACCCTGGAATGGCGCATCGAGCCGGAGGGCAACACCGGCGTGTTCAACCGGGCCCCGGATCGGGAGGGCCGCACTTCCATGAAGGGGTTCGAGGTCCAGGCCCGCGACGACCGCCAGGACACCGACCTGAGTGACGCCTGCGGGGCGGTGTTCAGCCGCATCCCCGCTTCAGGCCGCTACGCCCGGCCGCCGGGGGAGTGGAACACGCTGGCCATCACCTGCCGCGGTCGACAGGTGCGCATCGTGCTGAACGACCACCTGGTGTCCGACACGGTGATGGATACGATCGAATCGATGAAGGTGGTGCCGGACGCGGGATACATCGGCCTGCAGAACCACGGATCGCCGGCGGAGTTTCGCAACGTGCGGATCGTCGAGTTGAAGTAGGCGCGTGCCATCGGCCCGGCCGGCTGTCCGTGGGCATCCCCGCCCCGGGCGGACGCACCGGGGTGGCGGTCTCTCGCCGCAGAGACCGCGTCCGATGCGCCCGCCGCACAAGGAGGAGTCAGTTGAACGCGGGCTGCTTCTCTTCCGCCGGGCTCGCGCCCCACAGCTTGCGGAAAAAGCCCTGCCGTGCGGCCGGCGACGCCGGCTGTCCCGGCTGGTCGCCGATGTGGTCGCGGGCCAGCCGCTTGGCCATCTCGTGAATGGCCAGCCGCGCGGGACTCGAGGGCGCATCGCTGAGGATCGGCTGTCCCAGGTCCAGCGCCGCCTGCACCCGGCGGTAATCGTTGGGCACCATGGCGAAGACCG
>CAYVVX010000548.1:3031-4311 GCA_964455315.1 uncultured Planctomycetales bacterium
GGACGATCTCGATGCGATCCTCGCGGGCGCCCATGGCGCAGACCGCTTCGTAGATGCGGGTGGCATTGCGCAGGAAGGGCACGCCGAGCTGGGTGACGATGAGCACGTGATCGGCGTTCTCCAGCGCCGCGGCGCTGAAGAAGCTGGTCATCCGCGGCAGGTCCAGCACCACGAAGGGCAGCATCTCGGCCAGCACCTTGAGCATGTTGCTGATGCCCTCGGGGGTCACCTCGTGCACCCGCTCGAGGTCGTTGGGGCGGGTCAGCAGCGACACATTGCAGGGCAGTTCGTGCAGCGCCCGGGTCAGCAGGGTGTGATCGACTTCGATCCCTTCCTTGGCCACGTCGGTCACGGAGTAGTCCGGCTGGGCGTCGAAGGCGCAGCCGATGTCGCCGAACTCGAGATTCAGGTCGACCAGGCCGACGCGGCGCTGAATGAGGTGGGCCAGCTCGATGGCCAGGTTGCAGGACACGGTGGTCGCCCCCGCGCCGCCGGAGGATCCGATGACGCAGATGCGCTTGGAGGAGAGCGTTCCGCGCAGCCGCCGCTCGCGGATGCTGTCCAGGGCCTGGGTCAGATCGTTCATGTCCACCGGGCAGGCCACGAACTGGTTGCAGCCGGCCCGCATGGCCTGGATGATGCTGGCCGGGTCGCTCTTCCGGCTGAAGCCGACGGTGGTGCACATCGGCGCCGCCTGGGTGATGCGGCGGACGGCGTCCAGGCCGAGCCCGCTGGCGTCGTCGAGGTTGACCCCGACCACCTCGATGGCGGCGTGAAGGATATACTCCCTCAGCTTGTTCCATGAGGTCAGCACATCGAGCACGCTGACTCCCTCCATTTGCTGGAAGGATGTCGCCATGTCCGATCGCTCCTGGGCATCGGCATCAAACAGGCATACACGAAGTTCATTCGACATGATCTTGTTCCCCCTTGTTCAACGGCGGCTCCCGGCGGCGAGCTCAGGGCCGAATACTGTCCAAAGACCGCTTGGTGGCGAATTGGGCTCCGACCCGGAGGATCCCGTCGCGCGGCGGCGAGCAGCGCACGATTTCCGCGGGCACCCAGATGGTGTCCTTCTTGCTCATGAACCCGACAATCAGCGACAGCCCGACGCGCACCCGCAGACTGCCGGTCAATTCCCGTTCAGACGGATCCTGAATCAGCTCCAGGGGCAGCAGCAGCCCCACCCCGCCCTCGGAAACGTCGATCAGCCTGGCCGGAACCCTCCGCCAGCGGTGGGTCAACTCGACCACCACGTAGACGTCCAGATCCGGCTCGAG
>CAYVVX010000549.1:0-4269 GCA_964455315.1 uncultured Planctomycetales bacterium
ACGGCTGGATGGTGAGCTGCACGCCCTGGCCCAGCCAGGGATCCAGCGCCGGCACGGCGTGCTCGGGGCGCGGGTCGGCCAGAACCACGCCGTTGTAGAACACGTTGAACCGGAAGGCGTGGTTCTTCCAGCCCACCGGGGTGTACATGTTGGTCAGCGGTCCCCACCACTTCTTCGCGACGGCGATGCTGGGCTCGGGCGGCACCCGCGCGGGGCCGGATACGGGCTGGGCCGCACCGGCGGTACCTCCGATGACCTGCGAGACGAACACCCACGCCATCATGCGTTGAACAGCAGTCATTCACAGCTCCTGTAAGTACTTCGGGGGCAGGCGGACCAGGGGGCGCTGCCGGGGTGTCATCATCCTACATCAATGAACGCGACCTTTTCACGGTAGCGCCGGCGCAGCTCCGCCTTGAGCGCCGTGTGATCCGGGCGGGACAGCGACGGGTCCGCGCTCACGATCCTGGCGGCTTCATCGCGGGCGGACATCAGCAGGTCGAGATCCTCGACCAGGCTGGCCAGCTTGAACTCGGTCGCTCCGTGCTGCCGCGTGCCCAGCAGCTCGCCCGGACCGCGCAGGCGAAGATCCGTTTCGGCGATGCGGAAGCCGTCCGTGGTCGCGCACAGCGCGCTGAGCCGCTGCCAGGCGTTCTCGCCGCGACTGTCCGAGATGAGCAGGCACAGCGACGGCTTGCGGCCGCGTCCGACCCGCCCGCGAAGCTGGTGCAGCGCCGACAGCCCGTAGCGCTCCGCGTGCTGCACCACCATGACCGTCGCGTTAGGCACGTCCACGCCGACCTCGATCACCGTGGTGCAGACCAGCACGTCGATCTCGTGCCGGGCGAAGGCCGCCATGACCCTGGCCTTTTCATCCTTCTTCATCCGCCCGTGCAGCAGTCCCGCGCGGGCCCCGGGGAGCAGGTCGCTCGCCACGCGCCCGACCTCCTGTGTCGCCGACTTGAGATCCAGCGCGTCGGACTCCTCCACCAGCGGATACACGATGTACGCCTGGTCGCCCGCGGCGATCCGCCGGCGGACATCGAGCCACGCCGAGGCTTCGTCTTCGCCGCGGACCAGCCGGGTCTCGATCGGCTGCCGGCCGGGCGGCAGCTCATCGACCACGGAGACATCCAGGTCACCGAACACGGTCATGGACAGCGTGCGCGGGATGGGCGTGGCGGTCATGACCAGGTAGTGGGGGATGGGTGCGGGCGCCGGCGCGCCACGTTTGCCGCGGACTGCCGGTGCGGCATCGCCGCTCTTGCCGCGCAGCGTCGCCCGCTGCGACACGCCGAACTTGTGCTGCTCGTCCACGATGACCAGCCCCAGCGAGCGGAACTTCACCCGCGACTCCAGCAATGCCTGCGTTCCGACGACGAGGTTCATGGAGCCGTCGGCGAGGGCCCGCAGGGCCTTGTCGCGCTCCGGTTTGGCGGTGCTGCCGGTGAGCAGGCAGCGGTGCACCCGGCTGCCGGACAGGTACTTCTCCATGGAGGCGAAATGCTGGGTCGCCAGCACCTCGGTGGGGGCCAGGATGGCGCATTGCCTTCGGTTGGCCACCGCGGTCAGGGCCGCGTAAAGCGCCACCACCGTCTTGCCGCTGCCCACGTCGCCCTGCAGCAGCCGGCTCATCGGCTTGTCCAGCGCCATGTCCGCGGCGATTTCGCGGATGACCCGATCCTGGGCCCGGGTCAGCGGAAACGGGAACCGGGCCCGGATCCGCCGGTCGATCTCCGCGGTGACCGGCAGGCGCGGTGCCTGGCCGCGGTTCGACGCCCACCGCCGGGTCAGCGCCACCGCGAGCTGGCTCATGAACAGTTCTTCGAACGCCAGCCGCCGCCAGGTCTTCCCGCCGCGCTGGCACTCCGCCACCGCCTTCGGCTGGTGCATGTCGCGAATGGCCTCGGCCCGGCCCGCGAAAGTCAGCCGCGTGCGCAGCTCCTCGGGCAATGGATCGACCACCGCCGGCAATCCCTCGGCCAGCGCGGCCGTGACCAGCTTGGCCATCTGCACCGAGGGCAGTTCGCCGGTTCCCGCGTACACGGGCAGCAGCCGGGCGTAGTGCCAGCTCTTCGGATCCGCGTCGGCATCGAGCCACTCCACGCGCGGGTTGGCGAACTGGGCCAGCGACTCGAACTCACCCACCGTGCCGTGCACGCGCAGGAGCTGGCCGCGTTCGAGCTTGTCGCGCAGGTATTCGGCGTTGAACCAGGTCACCCGGGCGGTGCCGGAGCCGTCGCGCAGGATGATGTTGGCCGTCGCCTGGCCCGGGCCGCCGCGCCAGCGGAGCTGCTCGACCACGCCGATCACGGTGGCCGGCTCGTTGAGCAGCAGCGAGTCGATCCGCTGCGGCGGCAACTGTTCTTCGTAGCGGAAGGGAAAGTGCTCGATGAGATCGCCGAGGGTGTGCAGACCCATGTCGGCGAGGATCCTGGCCCGGTAGGGGCCCACGCCGCGGACGAACTGCACCGGGCGCGAAAGCGGATGATCATCGCCGCGACGGACGGGCTTGGCCGACATGGGTTTTCCCGACGCAGCGGCGGGTGACGGGGCGGGCTTCAGCCGCGCGGGTCGGACCGGTCGTGACTCCGGCGGGGACGGCGCCCCGGGCCTGCCGGCGGGGTCAGCCCCGCGGTGGTCAGGGGATGACCAGCTTGGTGCCGACAACGATCTTGTCCGGATCCTTCACCGTGCCGCGGTTGGCCGAGGCCAGGCTGCGCCACTTCTTCGTTGTACCGTAGAACTTCTGGGAGATCTTCTGCAGCGTGTCGCCCTGGCGGACCACGTAGGTGCGCTGGGCCTTGGGCTGGCCGTAGTTCTCCTTGGGCATGGGCCGCCAGTCCTCGCGGTTCGTGCCGGCCGTGGCGGTGGTGTCCACCGGGCGAACCGGGGCCCGCGGGGCGGGTGTCGGCGGCTGGGCCTGCATGCCGGGCTGGGGCGAGGCGGACTGCCCGGTGGTGATGGTCATGGATTGCGGCTGCTGCGGCTGCGGCTCGGGCGCCGGCACCGCGGACTCAGGGAACATGGGCGCCGGTTCGGGCTCCGGCGGGGCCTGCACGACCGGCTCTTCCACCGGCTTCTTCTCAAACAACTGACAGCCACCCAGCGCGACCAATCCCGTGGTCAGAACCAGCCTCCAGCCGAACGCCGATTTCATGGCAAGTCTCCTTGAGTTGGTGAGCCGGCGCCTCCAGCGCCGCATGGGGACAGCCGAATATACCCGCGCGGGGCGGGCTGTCAACGCAGGCGGTCACTCTCCGGTGAGGATGCTGCCGCGCAGCTTGATGAGCTCCTTGAAGGCCCGGGCGATGACCCGCAGGTTGGCCCCGGTCTGGGTGCCGGCCACGCGGGGGTAGTGATGCACGCCCACCTGCCCGATGCTGTAGCCCAGGTGGGTCGCCTTGGCCAGCACCTCGGCGTCGATCAGGGCCCCTTCGGACTTCATGATCATCTCGTCGAACAGCTTGCGGGGGTAGACCTTGAAGGCGCAGTCGATATCCCGCAGGCGCGTGCCCAGCAGGCGGTTGCACAGCCAGGTCCAGCCCCAGGCGTTGATCCGGCGGATGAGGGGGTCTTTGCGGTCCAGGCGGAAGGCGCTGACGATGTCGTAGCTGTCCAGCAGATCGAGCAGTTTGGGGATCTCCCGGAAGTCGAACTGCCCGTCGCCGTCGGTGTAGAAGACCCACGGCTTGCGGGCGGCCAGGAACCCGGCCTGCAGGGCCCCGCCGTACCCGCGGTTGGGGTTGTTGTGCACCACGCGGACCTCGGCGTGCTCGGCCGCCAGGCGGTCGGCGATCTCGCCGGTGCGGTCGCGGCTGCCATCGTTGACGATGATGATCTCGAAATCGGACACGATCTCGCGGCACGCGGCCAGCGCGGCCAGCGTGGTTCGCTCGACGTTGGCTTCCTCGTTGTAGCAGGGGAAGAAGACCGACAGAGACATCTCGCGCATGGGTTTGAGCCCGTGATCCGGCATGGTCGGTGCCCGCGCCCGCGTTGTGCGACACGTGGGAGGTGCGCGGGGCATCGTCGGCGTCGTCCGGTCCGGCGATTATCGCGATCGGGGAGGGGTTGGGAAGAGTGGCCGGCGCCCCGGTGGGGCGGGCGGCGGCCGGGAGTCCGCGGAACAGGCCGGCGGCAGGACGAGGCGGCGGGGTGGCGCGGTGGGTTCGATTGGGTCCGTTTTCGCTCGGCTGCCAGGAAGAAACCGCGTTTTCGGGGGCGGGAATGGGGTTTTGGTGGGTTCGTTCGCGCGGAAAAAAAGTA
>CAYVVX010000550.1:0-4267 GCA_964455315.1 uncultured Planctomycetales bacterium
CGAGGACGGCAGCGGGGACACGGTGGCCGGGCGGTACGCGGGGTTCGAGATGGGCAATTCGTCGGACCCGGACGCTGATTTCACGGTGGCGCCATGGGTATGATCAGGATCGGCGGGTGCTGGATCAGGTCAAGGGCACGGGCTTGCCGGCCGTTTATGGGGTCATGTATGCACGGCGCAACGATGGGGTATCCGGCCAGGCAGCATGACCTCCGCGGGCATCCAAGGCGCCGGCGGCATCGGCGGCGCCGGCGGTAACCGCTGACGACCGGCTTCACCCGCCGTTGAGCGAGCCCTCGATGACCTCGATGACCTGCTGAATCGTGAACGGCTTGCTCATTGTCGCCTGGTAGCCCTGTTGCAGGAGGGTCTGGCGGTCGGACTCGGTGAGCGAAGCGCTCATGGCCACCAGCTGCGTGCCCTGCAACTCAACATGGCCGTGAAGGTAGCGCGACAGCGACTTGCCCTCCATGCCCGGCTGGTCGGTGTTGACCAGCAGCACGCTGGGATGAAAGCTTTCGGTCAGGGCGCCGGCTTCAAAGGCCGACTCGGCCAGCTTGACCTCGTACCCGCCCTTCTCGGTCAGGGCCTTCTGCATCAGGCGGGCGAGATCCTGGTCCTGGTCCACGATCAGGACGCGGGTGAGCCCGGTCTCCAGCCCGTTGAGGGGGATGCCGTGGAGCTTCATGAAGCGGATGAGCTGTTGAAGCGGGATGCGGCGGTCCTTGCTGCCCGGGATGCGGTACCCGCGAAGCTGCCCGTTGTCGAACCATTTCGACACCGTGCGCGGGGCCACGTTGCAGATCTTGGCGACCTGCCCGGTGGTGAGGACTTCCTTGGAACTGTCCATGACGTCGTCCCCCCAGCGTACCCCGACCCGGCCATCGTGGGGCCGAACCCGGAGCCGCAAGGCCAAGTCAGACCGGCCGAAGCCGTCCGATTCCGCGCCCAGGCAGGCGCAGGCGCTAGCTACTTCGGTCAGGCCGAAGGTGCGCTTTGGCTAAATCGGGGCGGATGGATCGGCCCCGCCATCACAGGCGGCACGACCCGACCGGACGCGAACCTGATGCGGTCCGTGGGGGGAGAAGGGAACAGACGCACGGGGTTGACAGGGTCCGCGAATAAACGGCTTGCCGACCACCGACTCACGCGATCGGCCTCAAGCCGCTCCCCACTTGAATTCTATCCCGTTCCCGCCCGGAGTCGAGCGACTTCCTCCACGGAAGGCATGGAGGGCTGGGCGCCCAGGCGGGCACACGCCAGGGCCCCGGCGGCATTGGCCAGCTCGACCGACTCGCGAAGCTCTAGCCCGCGGGCCCGGCCCACCGCCAGCGCTCCGGTGAAGGCGTCGCCGGCGGCAGTGGTGTCCACCACCTCGACCCGGTGACCGGGAACCAGCGCCCGCGCTTTCGGACCGGACAGATAAGCACCCTGCTCGCCAAGCTTCAGCACCACGGCCGCACAGCCGCGGGCGTGCAGCGCATCGGCCACGGCGGAGGGATCGTCGGAGACCTGCGCCGCCCCGTCGGCCAGCAGCGCGGCGGCCTCGCCCTGGTTGGGGCTGACGATGTCAGCCGCGAAGAGCCCGGCGGGAGCCGGCGGTCGCGGGGCCGGCGCGGTGTCGAGGATCGACTCCACGCCGTGCCTGCGGCAGAGCTCCAGGGCGTGCAGCACCGTGTCGGCGGGGATCTCGAGCTGAAGCAGGCAGACTTTCGCGGCACGGAAGAGTGGTTCGGCGGCGTCGAGGTCGGCGGGGGTGAGCCGGAAGTTGGCGCCGCTGGCGACGGTGATGGCGTTCTCGCCGCGGTCGGAGACGACGATCACGGCGATTCCGCTGGGAACGCCGGGCGTGGTCAGCACGCTGGCCACGTCGATGCCGTCGCCCTGCAGTCCCGCGCGCAGCCGCGGGCCCAGGTCGTCATCGCCCACCCGCCCGATCATTGCCACCCGCCCGCCGAGCCTGGCGGCGGCGACGGCCTGGTTGGCGCCCTTGCCGCCGGGGATGGTGGCGAAGTCGCGCCCGAGCACGGTTTCACCCGCGCGCGGGATGGTCACCGTGCGCACCACCAGGTCCATGTTGATGCTGCCGACCACGAGGATGGCTGGATGGTCACGGCTCACGTTGAAATCCTTTCGTGCCGCCGGCGCTGCCGCGAACGGTCGCATGTGCCGATCGTCCGGGCCCGTCCGGACGCCTATGATGCCAAGTCCCACGGGCGGTTCTTGACTTGTCCCGGACCGGTCGATAGGGTGCGATTTTAGCGTCGAGTCCTCCGCTCAAGAAGGGCCCTGACCGGCGTGCATGAACCATCCGTGAAACATCACTGCGGGCTGTTCGGCGTCTACGGGAATCCCGAGGCCGTCGATCTCACCTACTACGGGCTCTACGCGCAGCAGCACCGCGGCCAGGAGGCGGCCGGCATCGTCAGCCAGGTCAAGGGGGAACTGGTGCGCCACGCCGACCTGGGGCTGGTCACCGAGGTCTTCCACCGGAACACGCTCGACCGGCTGCGCAGCAACGTCGCCATCGGGCATGTCCGCTACTCCACCACCGGCTCCTGCCACACGGTCAACACCCAGCCGCTGCTGGTCAACTACGCCAACGGACAGGTCGCCGTCGGGCACAACGGCAACCTGATCAACGCCGCCCTGCTGCGCCACGATTACGAACAGCACGGGGCCATCTTCAACACCAGTTGTGACACCGAGGTCATCCTGCACCTGCTGGCCAAGCCCAGCCACCTGGAGAAGGACAACCACCTCGCCCACGTGCTCAGCCACCTGCAGGGCGCCTTCTCGCTCCTGTTCCTGTTCCCCGATCGCATGGTCGCGGCCCGTGATCCGTACGGGTTCCGCCCGCTGGTGCTGGGTCGCCTGCCCAACGGGGGCATTGCCGTCGCCAGCGAAACCTGCGCCTTCGACATCACCGACGCCGAGTTCCTCCGCGAGGTACTCCCCGGCGAGATCGTCACCATCAGCGAACAGGGCATCGCCAGCCAGTGGATCGTCCCCCCGGAAACCGTGCGCCCGGCCCACTGCATCTTCGAGCAGGTCTACTTCGCCGACCCGGCCAGCGATGTCTTCGGCGAGAACGTGCACAGGGTCCGACAGGCCATGGGCGCCCGGCTGGCCAGGGAGGCGCCGGTGGAGGCGGACGCGGTCATTCCCATCCCCAACTGCGCCCGCTGCGCGGGGCTGGGCTACGCCAAGGAAAGCGGCCTGCCCTACGAGCGCGGCTTCACCACCAGCCATTACACCGGGCGATCCTTCATCATGCCGCAGCAGGATCAGCGCGACCTGGCCGTGCGCATGAAGCTCAACGTGATCAAGGACAACGTTCGCGGCCGCCGCCTGATCGTGGTGGAGGATTCCGTGGTCCGCGGAACCACCACCCGGGGCAAGATCGGCGCCCTGCGCCGGGCCGGCGCCAGGGAGATTCACCTCCGCGTCGCCAGTCCACCGATCCGGCATCCCTGCTATTTCGGCATCGACTTTCCCAACCCCGGGGAGCTCATCGCCAACAGCCGCAGCGTCGACGAGATCCGGGATTATCTGGGCGTGGATTCACTCCATTATCTGTCCCTGGAGGGCATGCTCGCCTGCGTCCGCCATCCGGCGAATCACTACTGTACGGCCTGCTTCTCGGGCCAGTATCCCCTGCCGGTGGACCAGCCGGTCACCAAGTTCGCCCTCGAACGGCATCAGCTTCGCATGTTCTAGCGGACCCGGATCCACCCTGCTGGACCGATATCCCATCCCGCAAAGTTTACCAATTCCCCCGCCCCGTCAGATTTGGATTTGAAAACCCAGCTTTTGAATTGCAGAGTTGGACCGGAGTCGCCGCCTGCCCGGGGAGGCCGGCGGCGGGGAGAGAGACCATCCTGAAATCGGGGTACGCGGTGAAAGGCTCAGGCCACGCTCGCGAACACCACTCAGGCGAGGCGCCGATCGCGGCGCGAATGACTGCGAGCCTCGAGCGCTCGCCCGAACCGGTCGCCCCGAAACTCCAGATAAGGCCAGGAGAAGCAAACGTTTCCGGCCTCGGTTCGGTGTGCGGAAAGGTTCCGGAGGACGCGGCGGGAAGTGGCGGGCTCGACCAGGCGGCGGGCCGATTTGAGGTGATTTCCCCCTGCAAAGACGCTCGCGAAGTCGGTAGTATGCCGCGTTCGCGGAGAATGAAGAGCGTCGTCCTCACCGGAGTTCGTTATCCGGCTCAAGATGCCGGGCGCCTTTCCCCGAAGTTGGGTTCACGCAACGGGAAAGAAGG
>CAYVVX010000551.1:0-3325 GCA_964455315.1 uncultured Planctomycetales bacterium
TGGCCGCCCTTCACCAGGTTGGGAAGGACTTCCTGCTCGAGGCTCTGTCCGTCCCAGGAGTCGAAAACCTTCTTGTCGAACACGAAGAAGCCGGCGTTGATCCAGTGATCGCGGATAACCGGCTTCTCGACAAATTCCTTGACGTTCCCGGAATCATCATGCACCACCGTCCCATACTGCGAACGGAGGGGCACCGACGTGAGCGTGGCCAGCCCGCCGGAGGCACAGTGGAATTTCAGCAGCTTGCCCAGATGGATATCGCCCAGTCCGTCGCCGTAGGTCGCGTAAAAGGTGTCCCCCACGTACTCGCGGCAGCGGCGGATACGTTCACCAGTTTCGCTCTCCGGTCCGGTATCCACGATGTCGATCTTCCAGTCATTGAACCGGCCCGCGAAGTAGTCGACCAGAACTTCAATGCGGTGCCCCGCGGCCAGGACGAAATGGGTCACCCCCTGCTGGGCATAGAAATTCATCAGGTGCACCAGCATGGGCGTGCCGGCGATGGGCATCATGGGCTTGGGGAAATACTCGGTGAACGGGTAGGATCGGGTGCCCTTGCCGCCACACAGGATCACGACTTCCATCGGTCCTCTCCTTGTCATTAACCGGCCCGCACGGCGAAACAGTACAATTCGCCTCGCGTTCAGGCACACACGGGACTGATAAATCAGGCGACAGGTTGCCAGGCATGCGGCGACTACATCGCCGAATGCAACCGCCCCCCCTTCCCTCGAACCTCAAGACCTGCTGCATGAGCAAAGCTTGCAGTCAATGGAACTTAAACACGAGACGGCCAATGGTCAAGTCCTAATCTTAAATCCTTGTCCTGCCAGTGACCAAGACGCATCCCAGTGTCTCAAAGCCGAACATCATGGTAGCCGTCTCCGACTCAGGATCACGCCGCATGATTCCCGGACTGCGCGGAGCGGGATCGTCGCAAGCTTAGAACTGAAGGTTTATGAGCTTATTAACTTGACAAGGTTCGCATACCTGATAAAAGTGTTATCTGTCGGAGGGAAAAAGCGATCAGGCTGGATGGGCCTGAACCCCGCATGTCGCGCAGCCTGCATTACCCTCCACCGAAGTTGCCGTTGGTCCAACTCGCTACCGGCATCGCACGGTTTCAGATTCTTCGCTTTCGTGAAAGGTATGGCTCATGCGCGGCAGTTCCGGTCTTCTCGTTCGCAGTGTTGTCGTGGGATTCGCGGGCATCCATCTGTTCCTCACCTCAGTGACCCAGGCGGACGTCGTGTTCCACAATGGAACGGTGGCGACGTCGGGCGATGGTTCGGTAGACGTGGACTTCTTCTGGATCAACTCGCCAGGCGGCCTGCTCTTCGGCACCGCCTTTCATGAAGTCACAGCACACAGTTTCCTCTACGAATATGACTCGGGCTCTGAGCCACCCGTCTTTCTGGCGGAATTCGCCATCTCCAACGAGACCGCTTCGCCTTGGAATACGTTCTTCGTCAGCCTCCTGCAGGCCGACTTCTACGGTGTCAACGGTGGCGTTCCCGGCGGGCCGCTGGCACGGACCGCCAACCCCGTCGTCCTTGGCGGGTCGGGCGCCGACGAGGTGGCCTTCGGGGTCAATACCGGCTCGGTGACCCTGGCAGGCTCCAGCATCTTCCGTGACACGGTCAACAGCGTGCTGCAAATCAGTTTCCTCGATGCCGTGGACCCGGGCGAATCGTTCGCCATCGCCTTCTTCGTCGATGTGTCCTCAGCGGGCCAGGGGCCGCAATTCCTGCTCAGCCAGAGCCCCGTTGCGACCGCCATTCCGTCGCCCACCTCGGCCGCGCTGGGCCTGCCGGCCCTGGCGTTGTGCTGGCTCCGAAGGCGACGGGCTTCCGAGAGCACCCCATCCTGACCACCCGCCAGGTAGGCCTCAGGTCAGGTACGGGGGAGATGACGGGCCCGGTCGCACGCGAAGTGCGTCTGCCCCCTTGCCAGGCCCATCCCCCACCACTGGCCTTGGAACCTTCGTCCCATCCTTCAGGCGGACCCATCGCGACCACGCCGTAACCCGATTTGACTGAGGCAGCGGCCGACAGTCGTTCTGGTGATATAATACGCCATTGGGCCCCAGGACTTCGGTACGGCAGGTTCTCGAGCAACTCCTGATGATGCAGCGGTTTATCAGACACGGATACGCCCCCCCCAGATCGATCCTGGCGGTGGTTCTCGCGGTGATTCTCTGCCTGGGGAGCGGATCAACATGCATCCTGCTTCAGGATCCGTCTCCCCCGGACAAGCCCGGCGACGTGGAGGAGCCTGACCCCGGCGCCAAGGCCTTGCGGTCGCTCGAGCTGGTCTACTTCAGTGACTTCGAGACGGACGTCGGGGCGGAATGGTCCAATATCCGGCGCGATGCGACCCCGACGGCCTCACGCCGCTTCCTGGGACAATACCGCAACGACACCGCGACCCTCACACTGAGCAACCTGCCCCCCCATAGCAACGTGAGCATCTCGTTCGACGTTTACGTCATCGGTTCATGGGACGGCAACAGCGGGGACGCGGGACCGGACATCTGGTATCTCTCCTGCGACGGCAAGCGGGCTTTTGAAACCAGTTTCGCCTACTGGCCGTACGCCACCCAGGCTTATCCCAACGTCTACCCGATCGGAAACAACGGCGCCCAGAGCGGGGCCATCGAATCGGGCTCGCTCGGGTACCAGTATTCCGAGGGCGGCAGATTCATCGAATGGAACGCCGTCTATAACACGGAGATCTCGGTTCCTCACACCGCCGACACCGTGTCCATCGCCTTCGCCGCCCGCGGGCTGGAGGCCGACGGCTCCGAAAGCTGGGGACTGGACAATGTCACCGTGCGGCTGAGCCCGGCCCCCGACGACTGGGCCACGGCGCTGACCGTCGAGGCCGAAGACTTCGCGGTCCGGCCCAGCGGCGGGCCGATCACCAACGGGTGGCTGCTCTGGCAGACCGCCCGGCTCACCGACTGGATCGAGGTCATGCCCGGCGGCACCCGGCTGCGAATCAACACCGTAGTTCGCAGTGACCCCGCGAACGGCCGCTGGCCGATCATGGGGCTGACCTTCAACCAGCGGTTCCTCTCAGCGACCACCATCGCGCAACGGAACTGGACCAGCCATACGCTGGAGGTGCAGACCCAGCCGGGCCTGCAGCAACTGGGCATCGCTTTCACCAATGACGAGCCGCCCACGGCCGGACAGGATCGCAACCTCTACGTCGACAAGGTCGAAATCCTGGTGCCGCCGGGGACACCCCAGGAGGCCTGGCCGGTCCGCCGCGCCGTCCCCGACTTTCTGGCCGAGCCCGCGGTGCCTGAAACCGACGCGGA
>CAYVVX010000551.1:3335-4263 GCA_964455315.1 uncultured Planctomycetales bacterium
CGACCAGAACATCGAGCGCTACCGCAAGTCTGACTTTCATGTGGTCCTGGCCACGCCGGAGGGCGAAGCGCTGGACTCGACCCGGGCCCGCTTCCAGATGTTCCGCCACGCGTTCCGCTGGGGTTCGGCGGTCCGCTTTAATCTGGCCAACCCCAACACGCCGATCGAGCAGGCTTACCGTCGCGACATGGGACGATTGTTCAACTATGCGACCACGGAAGACCTGATCCGCTGGGGTGCGTTCGAGGCGGAGCGGGGCAACCCGCGCTTCGCCGACCTGGACACTTATCTGGCGCTCTGCGATCAGCTCGGGCTGGAACTCAAGGGCCACAACATCATCTGGGGCAACTTCGAGGATCTGCCCAAGTGGCTGACCCCCGAGGACGTTCTGAACGCCTCCGCGCTCCTGGAGAACCGAACGCGCACGCTGGTCAGCCACAATGCCGGCCGGATTTCAACCTACGATGTGGTCAACGAGCCGATCCACGCCCTGCAATGGGAGTTCTGGGCCACCCCGGCATACCTCGGTAATGCCCTGGCCTGGGCCCATGACTCCGACCCCTCCGCCCGGCTGCTGATCAACGAGTACGAACTGGTCGGCGTTCCCGACATGTGCGACAACTTCTTTGTGCGCATGCACGACCTGCTGGAGCAGGGCGCTCCCCTCGGCGGCATCGGCATCCAGCTTCACGCCAACCTGGGCGAGTGGTACACCCCCCGGCAGCTCTGGCGGGCGTTCGAGCGCCTCAAGACGCTGGGTGTATCGCTGGAGCTCACCGAAATCAGCCTTGGCCAGCGGGATGCGATCGTGGTGGGCGGTCCCTACGACGGCCAGCCCTGGACGAATGCGCTGCAATCCCAGTACTACGAGCAGGTCGTTCGGGTCGCGTTTGGACATCCGGACATCGACGCGGTGACCTTCTGGGGT
>CAYVVX010000552.1:0-4236 GCA_964455315.1 uncultured Planctomycetales bacterium
CCTTCACGGTCGGGGCTCTGCACGTTTTTTGCCCGAGCCCTACTTCCTCAACGCCTTGTACCCCGGCCCTGGGACAGGAACGCCGCGCCCGTCGCTGATCGCGTCGCGTCAGGGGTGTCGTGGTTCCATTCGCTCCCTCCCGCCTCGCCTCCGAATCCACTACAATGCCCCCGCTGACGCGGCCGTCGGATCCGCACTCCGGTCGCTCGGAATCGACCGGTGACACCTGGGATGTCCGCATCAATTGAGGGCGTATGGCCAAGGACAAAGGTAAGCTCGGCTTGTGGCTGATCGGAGGGTGCGGGGGCGTGGGAGCGACCGCGACGGTGGGCATCGAAGCCATCCGCCGCCGCAAGGCCGAGCCGCTGGGGCTGATCGGGCACCTGCCGCCGTTCGACCGGCTCAAGCTCGCGCCGCTGGACCGCTGGGTGGTCGGCGGGCACGAAATCCGCGAAACCAGCTTCCAGGCCGCCGCCGACGAGATGGCCGGCACGCACGGTTTCGATCCCGCGCTGGCGGCGTTCTGCCGTCCGTGGCTCAGGCAGTGTCAGCGGAATCTTCGCCCGGGCACGGTGGTCAACTGCGGCCGGACCATCACCGCGATGGGTGACTGGCTGCCCCGCGAGCGGAGCGCCTCCGGGGCGGCGATCGTCGAGCGTTTGGCGGGCGACATCCGCGACTTTGCCCGGCGGAACCGGCTCGAGCGGGTGGTCGTCATCAACGTCGCCTCTACCGAGCCGCCCTTCGCGCTGTCCTCAGTGCATCAACGCTGGGCCACGCTGTCGAAGAAGCTCGCGGGCAAGTCGGGCGTCCCGCTACCGGCCAGTTCACTGTACGCCCTGGCGGCAATCGAGGCCGGGGCCACCTACATCAACTTTACACCATCGGTCGGCATCGACGTTCCCGCCCTGCGCGAGCTGGCCGCGACGCGTTCCATCGGCTACATGGGCTGCGACGGCAAGACCGGCGAGACGCTGATGAAGTCGGTGCTGGCTCCGATGTTCGTGGCTCGCAACCTGCCCGTGCGGAGCTGGGTCGGCCACAACATCTTCGGCAACCGCGACGGGCTGGTTCTCGACGACCCCAAGAACAAGGCCGCCAAGACCAGATCGAAGGATCACCTGGTTCACCAGATCCTCGGCTATCACCCAAAGACGCTGGTCTCCATCGAGTACATCGAGTCGATGGGCGACTGGAAGACGGCCTGGGATCACATCCACTTCGACGGCTTCCTGGGCACGCGCATGGTGCTGCAGTTCATCTGGCAGGGCTGCGATTCGATACTGGCGGCGCCGCTGGTGATCGAGCTGGCCCGGTTCGCGGAGCTGTCCGCGCGGCGCGGCGAGTCTGGTCCGCTGACTCACCTGGCGTCGTTTTTCAAGAGCCCGATGGACGTCGAGGAGCAGGGATTCGGCCGGCAGTTCGAGACGCTGCTGGCGTACGCGCGCCGCTGAGCGTGTCTGCCGCTCGACAACCCCCGCGGGCTGCTCTATTCTGGCCCTCATGAAGCTCGCCTACAGCGCCAACGCCTACATGCGCTTCTCCATCGAGGAGGCCATCCGTCGCATCGCGGACCTGGGTTACGCCGGCATCGAATTGATGTTCGATACGCCGCATGCCTGGCCGGAGGATGTGAAGCCGGCCGACGTGGGCAGGATTCGCAAGGCGCTGGACGCGAGCGGGCTGCAGATCGCCAATGTCAACGCCTTCATGATGCGCAAGATCAACGACCCGCGCCAGCCCTACTGGCATCCGTCATGGATCGAGCCCGACCGCGCCTACCGCCAGGTGCGCATCGACCACACCGTCCGCAGCCTGTCGCTGGCCGCCGAGCTGGGCGTGAAGCACATCTCCACCGAGCCGGGCGGGCCGCTGGCGAGCGAAAGCCAGCGCGAAGAGGCGATGTCCACCTTCGTGGAGATGCTGAAACCGGTTCTCGAACATGCCGGGAAAGTCGGCGTCAAGCTGATGATCGAGCCCGAGCCGGGGTTGCTGATCGAGAACATGGCCCAATTCCTGGACCTGCGGTCGCGCATCGACTCCCCGTGGATGGGGCTCAACTACGACGTGGGGCATTTCTACTGCGTCAGCGAGCCGCTGGCCGAAAGCATTCACAAGCTGGGAGCCGGGATCGACCACGTCCACGTCGAGGACATCGCTCCCAGCCGCGTGCATCATCACCTGGTGCCCGGCGACGGGGCCATCAACTTCGCCGAGGTGTTCGACGCACTGCGGTCGATCCGCTACGACGGCTGGGTGACCGTGGAGCTGTACCCATTCATCGAAGACCCGGACACGGCCGGTCGCAGGGCCCGCGCATGCCTGCTGCCGCTCATCGCCGCCGGTTAACCATCACGAGGGGACGATGGGAGACGAGCCGGACATTACCGCCAGCCCGGAAAAGACGACCAGGCCGCCGGATTATTTCGCCACCCCGCCTCCGGCCGCGCCGGTGAAGCCGCCGGCAGCCGACGGCGCCGCCCCCGCGGGTGCGGGAACCGCCGTAGGCCGCGAACGGCTGCAAACATAAATGCAGCTCGTCCGCCTGCCCAACATCTTCACCGCCGTCGCCGATCCGCTGGCCGGGGCCCTCGCGGTCGGTGCCACCGTGGGACAGACCGTGTCCATCCTTTCGGTCATGGCCGCGTCGGCGTGCATTTACGCCGGCGGGATTGTCCTCAACGACTGGCACGACTACCGGCAGGATCTCCGGGAGCGCCCGCACCGCCCGCTGCCGTCGGGGCGGATCAGCCGATGGCGGGCCCTGATCGTGGCCATCACGCTGTTCGTGGCCGGCTTGGGGTTGGTCAATGGTGCGGGGAAAGAAGCCACCTCGATAGCCGGTTTGCTGGTCATCGCCGTGCTGCTGTATGACGTGTTGCTCAAGGATCTGCCCATCGCCCCGGCGATCATGGGCATCTGCCGCGGACTGAACCTGTTCATGGGCATGATGGTGGTGACGGCGTCGCCGGGAAGCGCGGCGCCGGTGAGCGGGATGCGGCCGTTCCTGGTGCTGATCATGTGGGCGTACATTCTCGGCGTGACCGCCTTCGCCCGCCGGGAGGCCCTGCTGTCGGAGAAGAACCGGCTGATCGCCGGCGCGGGCATCGCCCTGGTGGCGGCGGCGTCGCTGCTGGGCATGCGGGTGTTCTTCCCCGGCGTGGCGGTCCACATCAGCGGTGAGGTGCTGGTGCTGCTGCTGCTGGGCGGCATCGGCTGGCGCATGATGCAGGCGGTGCTCAAGCCTGAACCGCGCCGCGTGCAGGCCGCGGTCAAAACCGCGATCATGGGCATCATCGTGCTCGATGCGTCGATGGTGGCGATGCTCCGGGACTGGCCGGCGAGCCTGCTGGTGCTGGTGCTGCTGATTCCGGCGGTGTGGCTGGGGCGGTGGTTGTATTCGACATAGCGACGTAGTGCTGGGTGCTGAGTGCGTAGGGTGGGCCGTGCCCACCTCTTCTGACTGGGGTGTTCAAGCGTGCTGCGGCGTGGCAAGCTTCACCGCGTGGCATTCTGGCTCTCAACCGGTGTCTTGCTTGGGAGCCTCGCGCTCATGGTCGCGACCAATCGGTCATGTTTCCACTACCGGTTCCGGGAGCATGTCGTGTGGATGTACGGCAGTGTTGTGCACGTGAATCTCTGGGCCCCAAGGTATCTTCCCTTATACCTTCCGTTTGACCCTCCGCAATCGTGGCGTGAGCGCCTCGGCCTCATCAGGCCCCATGTTGAGCGTCAGGCGAATGGCGGATATTTCGCTGTCATTCCATTGTGGGTGCTGATTGCTTGCAGTGGTGGTATCCTGCTCCTGCTGCGCATTGGTCGCAGGACGGTCCCGGCGAACTGTTGCCGGCACTGCGGCTACGATCTTACTGGCAACGTAAGCGGCACTTGCCCGGAGTGTGGCCATCTTACAGGAGCGACTTAGTCTGCTCGTGGCGTGGTGGGCACGGCCTACCCTACATCCAGTAGCACAGTCCACCCTGCATCCGGTGGCCTGACTGATCGCTGAAGGCTGATAGCTTCCCCATGTTCATCGGCTACAACACCAACGGCTTCGCCCATCACCCGCTCGAGGATGCGATCGCCGTTCTTGCCGAGATCGGCTACCGCGGTGTGGCCATCACGCTCGATCATCATGCGCTGAATCCATACGCGAGCGACTTTGCGGCGCAGCGTGACCGGGTCAGAACCCTGCTCGATGACCACGGGCTCCGCTGCGCGATCGAGACCGGCGCC
>CAYVVX010000553.1:0-4232 GCA_964455315.1 uncultured Planctomycetales bacterium
CCGCCAAGGTGGAGGTGCGCATCCCGCCGGGTGTCTCCGAGGGGCAGCGTATCCGCGTTCGCGGCAAGGGTCAGCCCGGGCGCCCGCCCGGCGACCTGTACATCATCTGCCAGGTTCAGCCGCATGCGTACTTCCGCCGCGTAGGTGATGACATCTACCTGGATCTTCCGCTGACGCTGTCCGAAGCGACCCTGGGCACGCGGGTGGAGATTCCCACCCTCGACGGGCGCACGGTACTGACCGTCCCCGAGGGAACCTCCAGCGGCGCCCGCCTGCGGTTGAAGGGCAAAGGCGTCCAGCCCGCCGGCGACAAGCCGCGCGGCGATCAGTACGCGGTGATCCGCATCGTGCCGCCGAAGGACCTGAGCCCCCGGCAGCGGGAGCTGGTCGAGGAGTTGAAGCGCCTGGAGAAGTCGCCGCGCGACCAGCTCGGCTGGTAGCGGCACACCCGCCTGGCGCGCTGGACGCGAGGACCGAGGAGATCATGGCCGGAGTCGGAGAAGAATTCCGCGGTCGTATCGCCGCCATCCTGGTGGGGGTGGGCTGCCTGTTGATCGTGGTGGGGCTCTACTTTGCCTTCCAGCAGCAGCGGGACATCGCCGCGGGCAGCGGCATCGTGCCCGGCAGCGTCCCCAGGGAGACCGTGGCCACCGCCCGGGCCATCCAGGTAGTTCTGGTGGGGGCACTGGTACTGGTCGGCATCTTCGCGATCGCCAGCCTGGCCTTCCTGCGCTGGAGCCGCCACTATCGCCGTCGTCTGCTGCGTCAGCCCGCACCACCGACCCCGTCGGACGACGTGTGGGCCATGCACCAGGTGCCCGATCCGGATACGTCACAGGATCCCGCGGATGAATCCCCATGACTCACAACCGGACACCGGCGACCGCGATGCACGGGCGAACACGTCATGCGCAGAGGGTGAGCAGACGGTGTCGCGCAGGGATAAGGGCCGCACCACGTGCCACCGGGACGGTGGTGCGATTGCGGCCCCTGCGCTGGGAACAAACGAGGACAACCCCTACGATACGCATTCTAACATGCCTGCAGTTGTTGTGGAACCAGAGAATCACAAAAGTGATGCAGTTTTTGGGGCACTGCCAATATGCACCACACACAGGCATTACAGTGGCGACTGTTTTGTATCAATCAGATACGGTGCAGATTCAGCGGCACTTCTTGGGTCAGCGGCAAAACCACGCCGTTTGACCTCGTAATCGCCGATTCTCGGCCGATCAGCGCCGTCGGCGGTATCGACAGCTATGCGTCACGGCGGCTGACCAGGCCGGGCAGGGAGATGATCGATCATGGTGACCATCGGTATGAACTATCGCGTCATTTCGGGCAAGGAGTCGGCCTTTGTTCAGATGTTTAACAAGGTGCTGGAGGTCATGAAGACCATCGACGGACACCACCACTCCGCGTTGTACGCCGATGTCAATGAACCCTGCTCGTTCCTGATCGTCTCCGAGTGGACGCAGAAGGCCGCCTTTGACGACTTCATCCGTTCGGAGAAGTTCGCTGCCGTGGTCACCTGGGGACGCGAGAAGATCCTCGCCGAACGCCCGCGGCACCAGGTCTACGGCGATCAGCATGACGCGCCCGGCGCCGGCCCCGCGCATACCCCGTCCTGAGCCGGTTTGACGCATCCGGCGGACCGGGCTAGCCTCCCGCCGCTATGGTGCGACGCTGGCTGCCGGCGGTTCTCCTCATCCTCCTGCTCACGGCGGGATTCTACGGCCGCAGCGTCAGCTACGGGCTGTTGCTGGACGATTTCAACCAGCGGGCCGAACTGCGCGACGGAGGGTGGTCCCCGCGCGACCTGGTCGAGGCGGCCCACCTCGGGGCTCCGAATCGCCGCGTGGGCATGTGGTGGCAGGAGCAGGCCGACCTGCGATTCTTCCGGCCGGTGGCCTTCCTGGTCATGCGGCTGGAATACGTTCTCGGCGGCTGGCGTCCGGCGGTGCTGCATGTCGGTTCACTGCTCCTGGCGGCGGTGGGTGCATGCCTGGTGATGACGCTGGCCCGGGCGTCCGGGCTGTCACCGGGGTGGTCGCTGGCCGGCGGCGTGCTCTTCCTCCTGCATCCCGCCAACTTCCTGGCGGTTCGCTGGCTGGCCTGTCAGAACGAGCAGATGGCGACGGCGTTCATCCTCGGCGGGCTGCTGTTGTACGGTCGCTGGGCGGGGTGGTGGTCACAAGCCGCCGGGGCGGGCTCGGCTGTGCCCCCAGTTCAGGTTTCCGCGGGCGGTTACACCCTGTCGGCGGCGTTGCTCTGTTTTGCGCTGGCGATGGGCTGCCGCGAATCGGCGATCATGGTCGCGGTGATGGTGGGCGCCGGCGATGTGGCCGTGGGGCGTCGGCGATGGCGTGGGCACCTCATGGCCTGGATCGGGCTGGCGGTGCTCATCGCGGGCTACCTGGCGGCTCGTCACGCCATGCTGGGCCCGATCGAGATTCCGCGCCGCCCCTACGCGTTTCCAACGGATGAGCCCGGGTTTGCCCGCTTCGACTTCGACAAGTTCGCCTATTACCTGCTGGGACTGTTCGCCTGCGTGCCGATCATCGGCTTCGCCGGCATTCGGGCGTTGCGCGAGCAGCCGGCGGTGTTCTACGGCGGGTTCGCGATCATCGTGCTCCTGTGGGTCACCGTGCTGGCGAAGAGCCGCTCGCGCCGCATCCTTTGCCTGTGGCTGGCCGTCGCGATCGCGCCGCTGGCGCCGGTGCTGCCGGTGTTCGCGTCGTCGCATCACCTGTATCTGCCCTCGGCGGGGGCGGTCCTGGCGGTGATCACCGTGGCCGCGGGGGTCGCCGCCTGGGCGCAGGATCGCGCCAACCGCGCGGCGCGCCTGTCGGCCGCGGCGGTGCGGCTGGTGCTGGCGCTGGCGGTGCTGCTCTTCGCGGGGGCGCAGGCTCTGCTCGACGGTGGAGTGGCCGCGTTCCATGCCGCCAGCCAGATGACGGTCGAAAACGTCGTCGAACGCTCAACCGGACTCGAGCCCGGCGACCGCCTCTATTTCATCAACCTGCCCATGCTGGCGTTCAACTGCGTTCCGGCGATCGAGGAGCGGACCGGCGTGCGCCCGCTGACCGGGGTGGCCCTGACCTTCGCCCCCGGCTTCCTGGGCATGGATGCACCCGGGCGGGCCTGGGCGGCCGACGACCACACCCTGCACGTTGCGCTGGAGGAGCCGGGCTACTTTTCCGGGCTGATCGGGGAGAACCTGCTGGCCGGGGCCGGGAGGGCGCAGCCGTTCGCGCCAGACGAGACCATCGTCGCGGACGGCTTCACGGCGAGGATCGTCCGCGCTGATGCCGGCGGCGTGTACGAGCTGGCCTTCACCTTCGAGAAATCGCTCGCCGATACCTCCATACGCTTCTATTTCGGCTCGCGGGAGTTCCACGCCTATCCGCTGCGGTTCGAGGCCTGGCGAAAGTAAGCCACATCCTGCAGCGTTCGTCGGTAAGGGATTGGAACCACCAGGGCACGATGACACAAGAAAACAAAAAAAGCGGGCGGCCCCGAAGAGGTTGTACCCCGTGGAGGAATGCGTCCCGCCGTCTCGAAAACCGGTTCTTCAGCAGAATCTGCTGAAGAACCAAAAAAAGGCGGCGCCCGCCGGCACCGCCCTCTCCATTCTCGATTCGTCAATCTCTGTTCCGGCCTACTTGTTCCAGAACACCCCGCCGTACACGGCCTCGTCGCCCAGGTGCTCCTCGATCCGCAGAAGCTGGTTGTACTTCGCGATCCGGTCCGTGCGGCACAGGCTGCCGGTCTTGATCTGCCCCGCGTTGGTCGCCACCGCGATGTCCGAGATGGTCGTGTCCTCGGTCTCGCCGCTGCGGTGACTGATCACCGCGGTGTAGCCGTTCCGCATCGCCAGGTTCACGCTGTTGAAGGTCTCCGTCAGCGAGCCGATCTGGTTCACCTTGATCAGGATGCTGTTGGCCACCTTCTCCTTCAAGCCCCGCGACAGCCGCGTCACATTGGTCACGAACAGGTCGTCGCCGACCAGTTGCACCTTGCCGCCGATTTTCGCGGTCAGCGCCGCCCAGCCCTTCCAGTCGTCCTCGGCCAGCCCGTCCTCGATGCTGCGGATCGGCCACTTCGCGCACATCCGCACCCAGTAGTCGGCCATCTCCTCCGACGACACGATCCGGTCCGGGTCGGACTTGAAGAACCGGTAGCCCTCCTTGCCCTTCTCCTTCGCTTCGTTGTAGAGCTCGCTGGTCGCG
>CAYVVX010000554.1:0-4193 GCA_964455315.1 uncultured Planctomycetales bacterium
TCAACGAGCGGTACGACGGTAAGCTGTTCCTGAATCCCGGCGAGTGCTGCGGCTGGGTCCACGGGCGCTGCACGGTGGCGGTGCTGGACACCGACAGTCTCTCCGCCGAGATCGTGGAGGTATTCGCGTGAGCCCACGGCACCCGATCCGTTCGCCGTTGATCATCGCCGCGGCCGTCCTGTGCCTGGCCGGTACCAGCGGATGCCTCCGCCGCACCATCACCTTCAACACCGAGCCCCAGGGCGCCGCCATCACCCTCAACGACGAGCAGATCGGTACCAGCCCGGTCAGCGTGGACGTGAACTGGTACGGCGACTACGACATCGTCGCCCGCAAGGACGGCTACCAGACGCTTTCGACCCACCAGCGCATCCCCGCCCCCTGGTATGACCTGCCGCCCTTCGATCTCTTTGCCGAGATCCTCCCGATCAAGATCCACGACCGGCACGAGGTCGCCCTGGCCCTCGAAGAAGCCAAGCCGGTCGATCGCGAAACGCTGATTGGGCGCGCCGAAGAGGTTCGCGACCAGACCCTGTTCAGCGCCGAATGACGGACTCCGGCGCCGGCACTTCTACTTTCCAGTGCTAAACAGCAGAGACGCCGAGATGCTGATCGAGCACCTCGCTCATCGCCGGGGTGCGCTCGAGCGATCATGCAGCGGCCGGCCCGATGCCCGCCGTGTCGCGTGGAACTGGTGCCCTTTCCCCCGGGGATCACCAGGTCGCGGTGTGGATGGACGAAAAGCTTCCCGCAAACCGCTCTGGCCGGAATCACAGATTGTCCGTCCGCGCCTTGCGGCCCAGGTAGCCGCCGTGGTGGCGCAGACCGTAGTCGTGTTTGCTGATCCCCTTGGCCTCCATCAGCGTCAGCGCCAGCGCGTCCGAAATCGCCAGCATCACCGCCGCGCTGGCCGACGGCGTCAGCCCCAGCGGGCACGGCTCCTCGATGACGCCCATGTCGATGATCACGTCGGCCAGCTCGCGGAGCTGCGAGTCCGGGTGCGAGGTGATACCGATGATGGTGCAGAGGCCCAGGTGCCGCCCGAGTTGAAGCATCTCGATCACTTCCAGCGTCTTGCCGCTGGTCGAGAAGGCCACGATCACGTCGTTATGGCTGATCAGTCCCAGGTCGCCGTGGGCCGCCTCGGACGGATGCACGAACGCCGCCGGGGTGCCCGTCGAGCACAGCGTGCTGGCCAGCTTGTGGGCGATGATCCCGGCCTTGCCCATCCCGGTGGTGAGCACCTTGCCCCCGCAGTCGCGCAGGGCGGTCACGGCCGCGGCGAAGCTCTCGTCCACGCGCACGGCCTGAATCGCCGCCGCCTCGCGGTCCATGATCTCACGAATGCGTTTCTGCAGGTCCATGCGCGGTCTCCCTGGATGAAGGGCATGGTAACGTCAGACACCAGTGATTGGGAGCAGGGCACAGGCCGGCCGTCATGGCTTTGCCGCTTTTGAGCTCAGATGGGCAGGAAAACCACGCGTCCGAGCCACTCCTCAGCCTCGCTGGCCGACCAGATGAGGATCAGGTCATCCACCACGGCGGTGACCGGTCTTGCCTGCGACACCAGGAAGAGCTCCGCAGTGGGCTCACCGCGGGCGAGCCGGTCATAGGCGTTCCCTGGCATCGTGTTCACATCGTGCGAGATGACGAGCAGGTTGTTGCCAGTGGCATAGTCCAGCACCACCGAGTCAGCGGCGTCGTGGAGTCCCACCGCACGAGCGCGGACGATCCCTATTCCCGGTTCGCGGCGAAGCAGGCTCGTGATGATGTGTTCGTTGAGGTCGTGATCGGTGAGAAACCGAGGGCGGCTCATGAGGAATGCGCGGCTCCAGTGCGTTTCGCCTGCCGCATGCGATCCATCAGCGGTCCGGCGTTCTGCTCGCTGCGCTCCCGCTCGCGATCCCACGCCTGGCCCTGGCGCCGCAGGTAGGCCTCGACCTCGGCCTGATGGGCCAGGCACCACGCGATCGCGCCGTAAACCTCCTCCAGCGTCAGCGATGGATACTGGCTCTGGATCGTCTCAGGAGAGTACCCCTGCTGGAAACCCGTGATCACGGAATCAAGCATGACCCGGCTGCCTCCGATGCGCAACACCCCGTGCTCGTCCTCTTTGACATAATCGCTCTGCGTGGCCATGAGTGCCTCCAATACGATTATAGCATGGTCGGCAGCGGCCCTGAAAGGTATGCCTGGATCAGGAAGAAGGCACCATATCCATCAGCCCTACCCCTCATCCCCCGGATCCAGCACCGACATGAACGCCTCCTGCGGGATGGTCACCGAGCCGACCTGCTTCATCCGCTTCTTGCCTTCCTTCTGCTTCTCCAGCAGCTTGCGCTTGCGGGTCACGTCGCCGCCGTAGCACTTGGCGGTCACGTTCTTGCGCATCGCCTTGATCGTCTCCCGGGCGATGATCTTGCCCCCGATCGCCGCCTGTAGCGGGATCTCGAACATGTGCCGGTCGATCTCCTTCTTCAGCCGTGTGATCAGCGACCGCCCGCGCCGCTCGGCCTTGCTGCGATGCACGATCACCGACAGCGCGTCCACCGCCACCCCGTTGACCAGCACGTCCAGCTTGACCAGGTCGTCGGCCCGGTAGCCGTCCAGCTCGTAGTCCATGGTCCCGTAGCCCTTGGTCGCCGCCTTGAGCCGGTCGTAGAAGTCAAAGATGGTCTCGGCCAGCGGAAAGCGATAGCTGAGCATGACCCGCGTCGGCGACAGGTACTCGGTCTTCTTGTACTCCCCGCGGCGCTCCTCGGCGATCTGCATGATCGCCCCGATGCAGTCGGCCGGCACGATCAGGTTGGCATTGATCATCGGCTCGCGGATTTCGTCGACGGTGGACAGGTCGGGCAGCTCGCTGGGCGAGTCGATGGTGACCGCCTGCCCGTCGGACTTGAGCACCTCGTAGTTCACCGTCGGAGCGGTCTGCACCACGTCGATCTCGCTCTCCCGCTCGATCCGCTCCTGGATGATCTTCATGTGCAGCAGGCCCAGGAACCCGCAGCGGAACCCGAACCCCAGGGCGTTGCTGTGCACCGGCTCGAACGAGAAAGAGCTGTCGTTGAGCCACAGGTTCTCCAGCGCCTCGCGCAGCTCCGGCGCCTCCGTGAACGGGCCCGGGTAGAAGTCGCAGAACACCATTCGCTGCGGCGGCTGATAGCCCGGCAGGGCCGACGCCGCCCGCCGCGACTCCAGCGTGATGGTGTCGCCGATGTTCACATCGTGCAGCGTCTTGATCCCCGCCACCACGTAACCCACCTCGCCGGCGGCGATGAAGTCCACCTTCCGCGGGTGAGGGCTGAACTTGCCGATCTCGCTGACGTTGTACGCCCGCTGGGCGGCCATCAGGACGATCTTGTCGCCCCGCTTCATCGAGCCTTCCTTGACCCGAACGTGGCAGAGCACGCCGCGATGCACGTCCGGCTTGGCGTCATAGACCAGCGCCCGCAACGGAAGGTCCAGCTTCGCCTCCGGCGCCGGGATCCGCTCGATGATCGCCTTGAACAGCTCGTCGATCCCCTGGGCCGTCTTCGCCGACGTGAACACCGCCTGCTCCGCGGGGATGCCCAGCGCGTGCTCCAGTTCGAAGGCGACATCCTCCGGCCGGGCGGTCGGCAGGTCGATCTTGTTGATCACCGGAATGATCTCCAGGCCCGACTCCACCGCCAGGTAGGCGTTCGCCACCGTCTGGGCCTGCACCCCCTGGGTCGCGTCGACCAGCAGCAGCACCCCCTCGCACGCCGCCAGGGCCCGCGAGACCTCGTAGTGGAAGTCCACGTGCCCGGGGGTGTCGATCAGGTTGAGCATGTACTCCCGGCCATCATGCTTGCGGAAGACGGTGGCCCGGTTGGCCTTGATGGTGATGCCCATCTCCCGCTCCAGGTCCATGTCATCCAGGAACTGGGCCCGCATTTCCCGTCCGGTCACCGCGCCGGTGTTGAGCAGGATGCAGTCCGCGAGCGTGCTCTTGCCGTGGTCGATGTGGGCGATGATGCTGAAGTTACGGATAAGCGAACGATCGAACATGGATGGTACCGTGACGGCCCCGTGAGGGTCTGGCTCAAACAAGCCCTGTATCATAGCTTCCCGGCGACAGGCCGGGAAGCGGCGGGAAAACGCGGCAGGTCGGGGACAGGGCTATCGCATCTAAACACTACAGCGCAAAGTGATGGATTTGGGCCCTGGCG
>CAYVVX010000555.1:0-4188 GCA_964455315.1 uncultured Planctomycetales bacterium
TCAGCAGGTTGATCGCGGCCGGGCGGATGGAGATCTCCAGCGGTACGTGGCCGAAGGCATCGCCGTCGAGCTCGACGGGCACAGGGTGGTCCGACTCGACCCGCACATTGCGGACACGCTGGTAGACCGTGTCGGGATGCTCGACGTGGGTTCGGGCCAGGGTGCGCAGGGAGTGCGCGATGAGCTGGAGAATGTTGGCGCAGGGCAGGATGAGCAGGTCGAGGTAGCCGTCGTCCGGGCGGGCATCGCGGACCACCGGCAGCCCCAGGGCATAGCGGGCCAGGTTGCCGACGAAGACCATGCCGCGTCCCTGCCAGGGGGCTTGCCCGTCAGCGGTCACGCGCAGCTCGGGGAAGCGGTGCTCCCAGAACGTCCGCCAGATCGGCCCGAAGTAGCTCAGGTGGGAAATGTGGCCCGAGCGGATCCTGGCCAGCCGGTGAACCACCTCGGCATCGAACCCGACCCCGGCGACGACCATGAACGACCGCCCGTTGGCGACGCCCAGGTCGAAGGGCATGACCCGCCCACCGGTCAGGCAGGCGGCGGTAGTGTCCACATCGGCCTTGAAGCCCAGCGACCGGGCGACGAGATTCTCGGTGCCGGTCGGCCAGATGACCAGGCGGGCGGAGCCGCCGATGAGCCCGTGGGCCACCTCGCCGACGCTGCCGTCGCCTCCGGCGACGAGGACGGCATCGACCTTGCCGGCGACGCTGCGGGCGGTCTGTTCAGCGTCGCCGGGTCCGCGGGTGAGGTGCATGTGGGTGGAGATGCCCCTCGCGGCGAGTTCGCGGATGAGCCGGCGCAGCTCCCCGGACCGCTTCCTGGCCCCGGCGACAGGGTTGGCGATGAGCTGCACGATCATGGGGTCGATTCCGGGGCCAGGCCGCCCCCGCGGCGGGCCGCTCCGGTGAGAGTGCCGGGCTGTCCCTGGCGCGGGCAGGATATCGTCGGCATCGCCGCCGGCGGGGTCAAGCGGGGGCTTGACTTGCATGAAGAGCGAAGGGCGGTACACTTAGGCGTTCTGTACCGCCGGCGGGAGGCGGGAAGGCACGGGGTCGCAGCGCCCGAGTCGCGCTGTCGCGGGCTTCGATGGCTCCAGATGAGGTAGCACCTGACCATGGATCGCGTCGCCACGCTGATTCGTTCCGGGAAGATCAACGAAGCGCAAACCGAGCTGAGCAAGCATCAGGCCAACGCGGGTGCCGACTGGCACTGGGCCCACGGATTGCTGCTCCGCTCCCAGGGAGAGATCGACGACGCCATGAAGGCGTTCGAGAAAGCTCTGGAGCTGGAGGCTGAGCACAGCGATGCCATGTTCCATCTCGCTTTCTGCCACGACCTGTACGGGGACGAGGACCAGGCCCTCGAGTTGTACGAGACGCTGGCTTCGATGGATCCGGCACCGGTCAACGCGCTGCTGAACCTGGCCGTGATCTATGAGGATCAGGGCAATTTCGACGATTCCGAGGCCTGCATCCACCGGGTGCTGACCCGGTACCCCGAGCATCCCCGGGCCCGGCTGTTCCTCAAGGACATCGAGAGCTCGTCGAGCATGTTCTACGACGAGAACCAGGAGCGCAACCGCGAGAAGCGCAACGCGGTGCTGGATACCCCCATCACCGACTTCGAGCTCTCCGTCCGCAGCCGCAACTGCCTCAAGAAGATGAACATCAACAGCCTCGGCGACCTGCTCCGCATCAGCGAGATCGAGCTGCTGGCATACAAGAACTTCGGCGAGACCTCGCTTAACGAGATCCGGGCCATGCTTCGCCAGAAGGGGCTTCGCCTCGGGCAGTTGAAAGAGGAGGAACCGCCGCCACCGTCGCGCCCGGCGAGCCCGCGTCGCCCCGATGGTCCGCCGGACCTGCTCAACCGGTATCTTTCTGAGATCGAGCTGTCTGGGCGATCGCGCAAGTGCTTGCAGCGTCTGAACTTGTTGACTGTCAGCGATCTGATCAACAAGAGCGAGGCGGAGTTGCTGGCGACCAAGAACTTTGGTCAGACTTCGCTCAGCGAGATCAAGCTGAAGCTGGGCGAGTTCGGGCTTACCCTGCGCAAGAAGCCTGAGTGATGGACTTCGCCGCGACAGGCCCGCCATGCCCGGCCGGTTGTCGGCGGCGGGCTCAGCGGGTCGTACCGGCTGCTGCACAGGTTTCCCATCCCATCCGCATTCCGGACCATCCCTGCCGGCTCGCGATCCCCTTGTTGTTCCTGGTTGCGGTCGGGTCGGGATGTCGCGAACAGCCACCCCCCGCCCCGACCAGTTCACCCGCGCCCGAGGCGCAGCTGGAAGCCGGCGTGGTGGAGGTGGACCGCTCCATCCGCGTGCTGCTGGCCGAGGGGGTGGAAAGCTGCCTGGTCGCGGTGGAAGGTCCCTTCCGGCTGGTCGACTCCGGTACCGGGGAGGTGCTCCTGGCCGGGGAAGCCGGAGAGTGGGAGGCCCGCTTTCAGGAGACGTCGCTGCTGGTCCAGCGGTTCGAGAAGTCGTTCACGCCCCGGGTGATCGACCTGGTCACCGAAGAGAACCAACCGATCACGCTGAGCTGGGCACCGCCCGAGCGGCGTGCGTTCCCCGGGCACATCCGCTTCATGCGCGGCGAGAGCGCCACCGGCGCGGTCCTCAACATCGTGGACATGGAGGAGTACCTGCCCGGCGTGGTGGCCGCGGAACTGCTGCCGGGCTTTCATCTGGAAGCGTTCCGAGCCCAGGCGATCGCGGCCCGCACCTACGCCTTCTACCAGTCGCGCACCCGGGGGCGTTCACGCGACTGGGACGTGAAGAGCACTGAGGCGTCGCAGGTATACCTGGGGCTCGACCGCCGCGACCAGGTACCCGTGGCTTCCGAGGCGGTCGCCTCGACCCGCGGCATCGTCTGCACCTGGGCCGCCCCCGAGGGGCAGCGCATCTTCTGCACCTACTACAGCTCCACCTGCGGGGGCATGACCCAGCCGGCCGGGGCGATCAAGAACGAGCCGATCATCGCGCCGCTGGCCGGCGGGGTCGTCTGCGAATATTGCCGGGAGTCGTCGGCCTATCGCTGGGGACCGGTGACGTTCTCCAAGGTGGTGCTGACCCAGCGGCTGCGGGCCCGCTATCCGAAGTTCGAGAGTATCGGGAAGATCGAGGACCTGGTGGTCGAGGAGATGACCTTCGGCGACCGCCCGCTGAAGCTGCGGCTCAGCGACGCACAGGGCAGGAACATCCACCTGATATCCGAGGACTTCCGGCTGGCGGCCGACCCCACCGGGCGCGAGCTCAAGAGCACCTGGTTCGTGCCCAGGGTGGAGCAGGAGGCCATCGTGTTCACCGAGGGACGCGGATTCGGGCACGGGCTGGGCATGTGCCAGTACGGCGCCGAGGGGCTGGCCAGGCTCGGCCGCACAAGTGCGGAGATCCTCCGTTTCTACTACCCCCAGTCGCAGCTTCGCCGGGCCTACTGAGCCCGCCTCCCGGCACGGTGCATGGAAGCCGCCATCATCGCGAGCTATCATGTCGGCCGATGACTTCCCTGATGCAGGTGCAGCCATGAGCTTCCGCACTCCCGCCCGGTCGGCGCTGCTGCGCGGCCTGGTCGTGCTGCTGCTGGTGAGCTACCTGGTGTGGAACACCGACTGGGCCCGCTTTCGCCAGGTGTTACTGGAAGCCAACTGGGGGCTGCTGGCGCTGAGCCTGGCGGCATTCGGGCCGACACCGCTGCTGATCGCGTTTCGTCTCAAGTGGCTCCTGGAAGTTCACCGCATCCAACTCACCGCATGGCAGGCGATCAAGGTCACCTTTGCCGGGCAGTTCATCACCTGGGCATTGCCGCTGGGCACCTCCGGCGGCGACGCCCTCAAGACCTTCTACATCGCCCGCGACACGCCGCACAAGCACGAGGCCGTCATCACCGTGCTCTTCGACCGCTTCATCGGTGTGGCGAGCCTGCTGCTCATGTCGGGGTGCGTGGTGCTGGTCCAGTGGGGCAATCCGGCATTCGCGGTGTGGGGGCGGCGGATCGGAGGGCTGCTGGTGCTGCTACTGTTAGGCGGGGGGGTGTACTTCTCGGGGCGCTGCCGCCGGCTGCTGCGGCTGGAGAAGCTGATCGCCCGGCTTCCGATGGGCGTGCATTTCCGCCGCCTGGATGCGGGCGTGGTCGCGTTCCGGCACTGCCACTAGCGACTGCTGGCCTGCCTGGCGATCACCTTCCT
>CAYVVX010000556.1:0-4186 GCA_964455315.1 uncultured Planctomycetales bacterium
GTGTCGAGTTCGGGATGCCGCTCGAGCAGCATCTTCGGGTCGGGGCGCCGCGGGCGCATTCCCGGTCCACCGAATCCCGGCTCGCCGGCCGGTCGCGTCGCCGGACCCTTCCGGGCGGTCGCGTCCTTCCCATGCTTCGAAGCGAAGTATTGCCGGGCCTCTTCCCGGGTGAGCACGCCGTTCCCGTCCGCATCCGCGTCCGGATAACGCTCCAGGAACTTCGCCTGCCGCTCCGCGGGAATGGCCTGATCGTCGGCCGCCATCAACGTTGCGGAGGCGATCAGAATCAGTGCCGGTGCTGTCAGCGCGCAAACTTTCCATCTGGCCATCATCACATGCAACTCCTTGTGTTCTGGAAACCCTGCCCCGGCGGCTCTTGCCTGCACATCCATCTCATTCGGACGATCCCGTCCGTCCGGGCTATATGTCACTAAACGCAGGCCCGCACCGGCTTATTGCCGGGCCAGCCCCACGATCAGGGGGCGGCACCGGTGGTGCTGGACGGCTGGGTCGGCAGGGGTGTGGTCATGGCGACATGGGCCTTGCTGAGCCTCTCCTGGAGGGCAGGGCTGAACAACTTTGCCCCGTTCCCGTTGACCATGGCCAGCAGCGTACCGGCCGCCTGACGGTCGGTTGTGGCCTTTTCCTCGGCAAAACGGAGGATCAGCTCGGCGGCGGCGTTGCGGGCGGCTTCGCTGCTCAGCTTGCCGACCACTTCGAGGGCCTTGTCGGAGGATGCTCCGCGCAGATGGGCCTCCACCAGCTTCAGCGTCACGCGCTGCCGATCCGCGTCCGCGGAAGTCAGGTCCACCGCCCGGCTGAGCACCCCGGCGGCATCGGCACCGCGCCCGGCGGCGATCAGTTCGTCGCCCAGCCGCTCGCGGAGCTTGACCAGCGCGGCGGGATCAGGCGTGGCGCTGCCGGAAAGCTGCTTTTCCAGGTCGGTCAGCAGGTCGATTCGACGGGTGATGCTCGCGGCATCACTTCCCGCCCAGCCGGAGAGGATACGCTCCCGTTCCTCCGCGGGCAGTCGAAGATAGATCAGGCGGAACGACTCCCAGGCCCGCTTCTGCACCGCGACGGAAGGCTCCTGCTGGACGTCGAGCCGCGGCTTGAGGGCGTCCGTATGGGCCAGCGTCTTGCCCAGCCGGCCCAATGCCTCCGCGGCCACTTCGCGAACCCGTGGATCGGGATCGTTGGCCAGCCGGTCCAGCACCACCGCGATCTGCGACTCGTCCCCGATGCGTCCCAGCCCGCGGACGGCGGCCTGGCGAATGGCCGGAACCGGTTCGTCCCCCGAAGCCCGGGCTGACAAGACCGGCAGGAACGACTTGTCGGCGATGGTGGCCATGGCCTCGACGATGGCCCCGCGAAGCCCGTCATCGTCCATCGGCATTCCGGCCTTGGCGGACAAGGCTGCGACGGCCTGCTCGGTGAGCCCGTTCTGGGCGGCATTGAGCTTGGGCAGGGCCAGCAGCCCGAGCGCCATGGCGGCCTCGGCGGCGACGCGCTGCTCGGGATCTTCAAGGGCCTGGATGCAGACGGGGATGGATGCCGGATCGCCGAGCAATCCGAGCGCCTTGTAAGCCGCTTCGCGCAGGATGGGGGATTGCGGCCGATTGAGCATGGTCCGGATCAGCGGGGCGTCATCGGCCCGGCGGAGGTCGCGGAGTACTTCAAGGGCCTCGCGGCGTACGACCTCGTCTTCATCGGAGAGCATGGAGCGGATCTGCTGCAGCACGGGATCGGTCGGCGCTTTGCCGTTCCTGATGATCTCATGGACGATGTCCAGGGCGGTGTAGCGCTGAACCGCGAGCTGGTGATCCTGAAGGCGGGCGATCAGGAAACTGGACTTCTCCGCGTCGGTGGCCTGGCGCTCGTAAAGCTGGCGGGTGAAGACCTCGACCCGTTCCAGCAGCCATTGCCGCTCCAGTCGCTCGCGATAGAGTTTGAGCGTCGCCACCGTCTCCGCATCCCGATACCCCGAAAGGGCTCTGAACGCGGCCTGGCGCAGCACGTCCTCACGCGATTCCAGCAGGGATAACAACGGGGCAACGAAGGCGAGCTCCTGTGAGCCGCTCGCGGTGATGGCTTCGCAGACCGCCTGCTTGGCGGCCAGGTCATTCTTGCGCTGCAGGACACCTGCCAGGGGCTCGACACCGCCGGCTTGGAGCAGGGATGCGGCGGCCGCGCGCTTGGTCGCGGCGTCGCCTTCACCGAGCAGATCAAGCAGGAGCACGGACAAGTCGGGACCGGCAGGGGTGGTGGCCGGGGCGGAGTTCGCCGGGAGGGTGTTCTGGGCCATGGCCGCGACGGCGGGCAGCGCGGCGGTCACGAGCATGACCACGACCAGCAGCCGTCGAGGCCACCCGGATGTTCGCTCGGAATTTGCCGCATGCCACGTTGCCATTCGCTTCAGCTCACTCGATGGATGGCCCTGCTCGGCGCCTGGGCAAGCGCGCCAAGCCTGCTTCTAACCGCATTCACGCGCCTTCGCAAGCGGCGGCCCCGCGTTCGCGCGGAAAACCGGTCATACCCGCACCATTCTACGCCCCCATCGGCTGATGGTGCGAGCCCGATGGAGAAACCATCGGCGGAATCGGCGCGGCGGTCGTGTCATCCTCAGAGACCCGGGGGAGGAGAAGAGGTTAGCGGGGGAACATGCAGCGGCGCGGGGGCACACCAGCCGTCACGGCAGGACTTCCTGCCGCCAGGTGGACAGCACCGGCTTCATCGGCGGCGTCGCCGGCGGCGGGCCGGTGCCGGGCACCAGCATGGCTTCATCGAGCCGGAAGGGCGGAGCAGTGAGCGAGGTGCTGGATGCGCTCCACTCGGCGGAGAGGAACTTGCCCTGCCAGGTGGGCGTGAAGGAAGTGCTCAGCTTGGTCCAGCTCAGCACGCTGAGTCCCGGCAGCGACCAGGTGTAAGTGGCCGTGGTCGTCCGAACCGTGAGCCGGAGGTTGACGGCGTCGAGCAGCAGGGTCGGGGCCACGACCGCCTCCATGTAATAGGTCTCCCCGCTGGTCATGGCCCAGGAGACGTCCTGCTTCGGTCCGGACGAGGTACCACTTCGATTGTAGACATACAGGTAAGGGGTGCCGTTATATCCGGAGCCATCGTTCCGGGTGGTCAGTGTACAGGTGCCGTTGGCGGCCCAGCCGGTCGTGCCATTGGAGAAGTTACCGTTGTTGAGCAGGTTCCGGGTGATCTGCGGTTCGAGGAGGACGCTGCCCCGGCGGGTGATCGACCCGCGGGTTGCCAGGAAGTACAGCCGGACCGGCTCGGTGTTGTCGTCCGCGAGGTTTCCGTCGATCTCGTCGACCAGCTTGTAGCAGTACTTCCAGGTGTTGGTGGTGAAGTGCTGCCACTGATCGTGCGGAATCTTCGTCCGCCAGGTGGGATCGCTCGCCAGCGCCTGCATGCCCAGTTCGGCCGCCGAGCGGGCCGCGAATCGGGCCTCCGCGACCAGCCCCGCATCCCGCAGGCTCCTCCGCTCGACGCGCAAAGCCAGCAGGGCGGCCACGCCGACCACGGCGATGACCAGGGCGGCGTTGATGGTCACCAGGTAGACGCTGGCTCTGCGCCGCCGATTCCCGGCCATGCACAAGGTGAAGGAAACCGGGTTCATGGCTGTCCTCCGGCATCGGTCAGCGGATCGAGCCAGGCGGTTGTGCGGAAGGCCACCAGCTCCGCGACCTTGCGGCTCTTGTAGGACACCATGACGTGGATGCGCTTGATGCCGGTGGCGGTGGCACTGTTCTGCATCACGTTGCTCGTCCTGGCATGGTAGACATTGACCGTGCGCCGGTAGTTGGCCGCACCGTCGACGGCGCTGCCGTCGGCCATCACCGGTGGGTTCTCATCCAATCCGTTGTAGTCGTCGACATCGTCAAGCACGCTGCGGGTCGAGCCACTGAGTTCCGAGAGTTCCTTGCCGAACACCACCACCGCGTCGTTGGTGTCCTGGTAAGGCTTGCGGACGATCTCGGACAGCAGATCCTCGGCGAACATCCTCCCCCGCGAGCTGATCTGCATCTCCTGCTGCGCGGATCGGGCGCCGCCGACGGCCTCCAACGCGGCGACCATCATTACCCCCACGATGAGGATGGAGATGGTCGATTCCACCATGGTGAAACCGCGAGCCGGTGCCCGGCGCTGAGGCGGATGGGATCTGATCATGGGTTGT
>CAYVVX010000557.1:0-4185 GCA_964455315.1 uncultured Planctomycetales bacterium
CGTGGAGGGGAACGAGCCGGAGCCTGTCCATCAGCAGCTCGCCGCCGTCCTGGACACGGCGACCGCCGAGATCCGGCAGATATGGTTCGACGCCCGGATCAAGGGTGTCCAGGGCCGTCCCGCCTGGCCCATGATCGTCCTCCACACCCCAAAGGGCTGGACGGGCCCTGCCGAGATCGACGGGAAGAAGTGCGAGGACTACTGGCGGTCGCACCAGGTGCCGATGGGCGACATGGACAAGCGGGCCGAGCACGCGCGTTACATCGTTGTGCATGGTGAGGATCTGCCGGAAACCCGTCACTGGAAGTGGGGCAGCCAACCATGAAGGCAGAAGAGCTTCCTCATGCCACCTGTTCGGCCTTGAAACAGCAGGCCCTGGAACGCTGGGAAAACGAAGGCGGCGGGGTTTCCAGCGTTCAGCCGCGACAGGCACGAATGAGCGTGGCTTCCAATGATCGGCTGCCGACGCTGACAGACGGCGAAGCTGTGCCGGCAAATACCGGCGTGGTCGACTCCGTGCGCGGCAGCGTCGTGGATATACGGTTCGATGCACAATTGCCGCCCATCTATTCGGTGCTGCGCGCGGGAGCGGAAAAGCACATCGTCATCGAGGTGCTGGCACAGCTTGATGCGCATCGCGTGCGTGGAATCGCGCTGACCCCCACCCAGGGCCTCGCCCGCGGCGTCGTGGTGGAAGACACGGGCGGGCAGTTAACGGTGCCGGTCGGTAAGGGGATTCTCTCGCGAATGTTTGACGTTTTCGGAAACACCATCGACCGCGAGGCCGCGTTGTCCGACGTCCAACGGCGGTCCGTGCATCGGGCTCCGCCGCCCCTGGCACAACGTTCCACCAAGTCGGAAGTCTTTGAAACCGGCATCAAGGTCATCGATGTGCTCGTGCCGCTGGAGCGCGGCGGCAAGGCGGGCCTTTTCGGGGGCGCGGGCGTGGGCAAGACAGTATTGCTCACCGAGATGATTCATAACATGGTCGGCCACCACGAGGGGGTGAGCCTGTTTTGTGGCATCGGCGAACGTTGTCGCGAAGGCGAGGAGCTTTATCGCGAGATGAAGGAAGCCGGCGTGCTGCCGCACATGGTGATGATCTTCGGCCAGATGAACGAGCCGCCGGGCAGTCGATTCCGCGTGGGCCACGCCGCGCTGACGATGGCTGAGTATTTCCGGGACGACGAGCATCGCGACGTGCTGCTGCTCATCGATAACATTTTTCGCTTCATCCAGGCCGGCATGGAGGTGTCCGGCTTAATGGGCCAAATGCCGTCGCGGCTCGGCTATCAGCCTACGATGGGTACCGAGTTGTCGCAGCTGGAGGAACGCATCGCCAACACCGATACCGGTGCCATCACCTCCATCCAGGCGGTGTATGTGCCGGCGGATGATTTCACCGATCCGGCGGCAGTGCATACGTTCTCGCATCTCTCCGCGTCGATCGTGCTCTCGCGCAAGCGGGCCAGTGAAGGGCTTTTCCCCGCCATCGACCCCCTGCAATCCAGCTCGAAGATGGCCACGACCAGCATCGTCGGCGAACGGCATTACGAATTGGCGCAGGAAATCCGGCAGACGCTCGCGCAATACGCGGAGCTCAAGGACATCATCGCCATGCTCGGCCTGGAACAACTGTCGCCGGAAGACCGCAACGTGGTCGCCCGCGCCCGCCGACTGGAACGCTTTCTCACCCAGCCATTTTTCACAACCGAACAATTCACCGGCCTCAAAGGAAAGCTCGTCAACCTCAAGGACGCGCTGGACGGTTGTGAGCGCATCCTGCGGGATGAATTCAGGGATTACCCGGAGAGCGCCCTCTACATGATCGGGACGATTGACGAAGCGAAGGGTAAGGCGAAAGGCGGCCAGCCCGCAGCCCCGGCCACACCTGATTTAAAGCCCGAGCCGAAGAGCAGCCCAAAGCCCGCCGCCGATGCCAAGCCCCAAGCCAGGTCCGGATCGCAGCCGAATCCCGAGCTGAAATCTACACCGGAGGTCGCACATGCCGCCGACACTCATGAAGCTTAAGATTCTCCTGCCGTTCCGAGTCTTCGTTGAGACAACCGGCGTATCGCGCATCGTCGCGGAGACGCGCGAGGGCTCGTTCGGACTCCTGCCACACCGGCTCGATTGCGTGGCGGCGCTTGCGCCCGGGATTCTGGTCTACGAAACCGAAGCCGAGGGCGAAACTTACATCGCCGTGGATGAAGGGGTTTTGGTCAAGACCGGCCCGGATGTGCTCGTCTCCGCGCGCGACGCCATAGTCGGAAGCGACCTCCGCCAACTGCGCGAGGCCGTGGAGAAGGAGTTCCTGACCCTGGACGAGCTCGAGCAGAACGTACGTTCGGTGATTGCGAGAATGGAGAGCGGTTTCATCCGCCGTATGGCGAGTTTTCACAATGACTGACGAGCCTCCAGATAAGCCTTTGAAGCCGAAACCGGCTCTCAGTCAGAAGGTCGGTGCCAAGGCGGCCCGCAAGCTTCGCGCGCAACGCCATGTCACGCGCACGGTCTGGTTCGGCCTGGGCATGATGGGACTGATCGGCTGGTCGGTGGCGATTCCAACTTTGCTCGGCGCGGCCCTTGGCCTCTGGCTGGACAAACGCCATCCAGGGAGCCATTCCTGGACGCTGATGCTCCTCGTCATCGGCCTGGCCATCGGCTGCTGGAATGCCTGGCATTGGGTGGCCAAGGAAGACAAGGCCATGCGGGACGAACAGGAGGACGCTGATGAATGAAACTGCGATTCTGGTGCTGGCGGGGGGCGCGGGTGTTTCGCTCGGAGTGGCTTTTTTCGGCGGCCTGTGGTGGACGGTGCGAAGGGGTCTTTCGTCGAAACGGCCGGCGCTTTGGTTCTTCGGCAGCCTGTTGCTGCGAATGAGCATTGCCCTGGCTGGCTTCTATCTCATCGCCGGCGGTCAGTGGGAGAGGCTGCTGGTGTGTCTTCTTGGATTCGTCATGGCACGCGTTATCGTGACGCGGCTCACCCGAGCGGCGGAACAGCCAGCGTCTCTGGCAGGGGAGGCCGGCCATGCGCCTTAGTCCCGATGAGATCATCTTCTGGCAACACGGCGTTTTCAAACTCAACGCCACCATCGTGTTCACGTGGGGCCTGATGCTCGTGCTGGCCGTCGGTTCACAGCTCATCACGCGCAGGCTCTCCATCGACCTGACACGTTCCCGTTGGCAGAACCTTCTGGAAATCGTCGTTACCGGCATCGAGCAACAGATCGAAGAGGTGGGCCTGAGTCAGCCGCGGAGATATCTTGGCTTTCTGGGCACGCTCTTTCTGTTCGTGGCTGTGGCCAGCCTCTGCACCGTCATTCCCGGCTACCAGCCGCCGACGGGGTCGCTCTCGACCACGGCCGCACTCGCGCTGTGCGTGTTTGTGGCCGTGCCCTTCTTCGGTATCGTGGAGCAGGGGGTGGGCGACTACCTCAAATCCTATGTGAAACCAACTTTCATTATGCTGCCGTTTAACATCGTCAGCGAAGTATCTCGCACGCTGGCCCTGGCCGTCCGCTTGTTCGGCAACATGATGAGCGGGGCGATGATCATCGGCATTCTGCTGACCATCACGCCCTTTTTCTTCCCGATCATCATGACGGCGCTCGGCCTGCTCACCGGCGTGGTGCAGGCTTACATCTTCAGCATCCTGGCGGCGGTATACATCGCGGCTGCCACGCGAGTACGTACGTCCAGGACTGAACCTGATGCAGAACATTGAAGCATGAACTACGGCAACGAAAGGAAACATCATGGACAACATGACTATTATCGCGGTGGCATCAATCGTCACCGCCGGTATCACCACCGCTTTCGGTACGATGGCGCCGGCGCTGGGCGAAGGGCGCGCGGTCTCGACGGCGCTGAGTTCACTGGCCCAGCAGCCCGATGCTTCAGCTACCATCACCCGGACCCTGTTCGTGGGCCTGGCGATGATCGAGTCCACGGCCATTTACTGTTTCGTCGTCTCGATGATTCTCATCTTCGCCAATCCGTTCTGGAACCAGGTTATCGCCCAGGCGGGGGGAAAGTAAGTCATGCTCATCGACTGGTTCACCGTCAGCGCCCAGGTGGTCAACTTTCTCATCCTGGTGTGGTTGCTGAAACGCTTTCTGTACAAGCCCATCCTCAACGCCATTGATGCGCGAGAGCAGCGTATCGCCGCGGAACTCGCGG
>CAYVVX010000558.1:0-1261 GCA_964455315.1 uncultured Planctomycetales bacterium
AAGTGCTGAGTGCTGAGTGCTGAGGGAGAGGGGAAGTGATGAGTTCCGAGTGATGAGTGATGCGTGATGAGCGGGGGGAAGGGGGAGGTGAGAAGTGAGACGTGAGAAAGCGGGGGGATTGATGCGTGCCGGGCGGGCGGGTATGTGTGTGTGGGTGGGTGTGGGGCATTCAGTTGAGGTAGCGATGGGGAGGTCCTGGGGAGATTCCGGCGGGATGGCACCAAGGGGCCGGGCGCGGTTCGCCGGGCGCCGGCGGCTTGCGCAGGCTCTTCACCGAAACGATGGCGAACTCCTCCCCGCACTCCGGACAGCGCGGCGAGCGCAGCCCGGTCAGGTCATACTGACAACTCGGGCACGACAGCCCGGAGCCGACATCGGTTCGCGGCGGTTCCATCACAGGTAAGTGTACCCGCCGGCGGGCGAAAGGTGGCGGGCAGCGCGTGCGGATTCGGAGGAGCGAAGGAACGTAACAAGGTGGTGGAGGTCGCTAACGGCGACCGCAACCCCTGGAACAGGATCTCAGAGAACAGTTCTCGCCCCGGAGAGGCAAAGGAGGCAAACAGCGACCAGGCACCCATGCTCAAGGAATCGGCCTGCTCCCGGCTCGCTCGGCTTCGAGTCGATCCAGTGCCTTGTCCATCTCCGATTTCGGCGCGTTCGGATCCGGCGGTTCCGGTACGCGCTTCCCAGCGACTGTTTCGTGGATAACCCGCCAGTTTTCATCCTCAGTGCGGACCCAGGGGTCGCCAGTATATATGAGCCCTTGGCGGGAGAGGAAGGAGCGCTCCAAATCGTCATCAGTGCAAGCTTCAGGATAATCCGCCAGAAAACCGACATCCAATCCATCTGTGAAGTACTTCAACTTCCACAGCGGCCAATCCGAGGCGGGCACATTGCATTCTTCGGGTTCGGGCAGCTTCAGGTCCGTTTCGATCTGTCGGAGCGGCCTGCCTTGGGGACAGGACTGCAAATACGACAGCATGTCCTGTTGGGACATGCCCACAGGCAGCATCGCGCCTAGCCTATTGTGGCATCCGCAAAGCACCGTCAGCATCAGGAAGCCCATACGACACGAAGCTGATCCTCTCACCATCTGAATCGCCCCGCTGACAGTTGGGGGAGTGCTGTTTTCACCCCCCCGGATACTCCAGCAGCGTCCGCTCGAACTGCTCGAACGCCGCCTCCGACGGATCGTGCACGATCGCCGCGATCGCCGCGAACAGCGGCAGCCGCAGCCGCAACGCCGCCATTTCCGCCACCG
>CAYVVX010000558.1:1271-4171 GCA_964455315.1 uncultured Planctomycetales bacterium
GCAACATCCGCAACGGACGGAATATGATCGCTGTGCGCCGTCACCGCCCCTTCGACCACCGCCTCGACCCGCCGGCGGGCCTCGTCCACGGTCACGCCGCTGGCCAGCATCTGTCCCAGGCGGTAATTGCGGCTGTCCGGGCTGAAGCAGGTCGCCACCAGGTCGCCGAGGCCGGCGATGCCGAAGACGTGCTCGGTGGAGATCTTCAGGAAGCCGGACAACTCGGAAATCTCGCGCAGGCCCAGCGCCAGCAGCAGCCCCATGAAGTTGCTGCCCATCTTGCGCTGGTTGATCACCCCCGCGCCGATGGCGAACACCCCCTTCATCGCCGCGCACAACTCGACATCCACCTTGTCCCGGGTCATGTCCAGGTAAAAGCGGTCGCTGGACAGCATCTCGGTCAGCTTCAGCAGCGTGTTCACGTCCTCGCAGCCCAGCACCGCCTTGGCCGGGCGCCCGGCGGCGATCTCCCTGGAGATGTTCGGGCCCGACAGCACCGCGACGACCGCGTCGGGCAGCAGCGCGGAGACCACCTGGCTGGTGGTACGGAAGGTGTTCTTCTCCAGCCCTTTGGAAGCAGTGACCAGCCGTGGGAGGGGCCGCGGACAGGTCGTGTCGATCTGCCGGGCGACCTCCACCACGTTGGCCGAGGGGACGACGATCACCACCGCGTCCTCCGCGGACAGCGGCGAGGAAAAGGAAACCTCCACGGTGATCTTCCGCTGATCGCAGCCGGCCGTGCGGGCCACGGCCGCCCTGGCCGGTTCGAGTTCCTCGGGGGACCGGCACCACAGCCGCACCGGATACGCCGGGTTGAACAGTCCCGACAGCGTCGTGCCCCAGCTTCCCGCGCCGATGATGACGATGCTCATGCGTGTGTCCGATCAGTAGGATTGAAGGTTCATCAGAGAACGGGCCGTCATCCGCACGGAACCAGCCGGCCCGGAGACCGGCCGCCCCGGTTCGCCACGCCCGGAGCCAATGTACCTCTCGCTCCCGAACCGGACAAGCCGTCACCGGACCGGGCTGAACCGGTGTCGCGCCATCCCCCGGCGGTTACAATGACCGGTCATGGCAGAGACACGCGAGGCAGCGGCGAACAAACCGTTCTGGGGCACAACGCCGCAGGAGGTCTTCTGTCCGCTCTGCGGGTACAACGTCTGGGGGCTCGATTCGCCGCGCTGCCCGGAATGCGGCTACCGCTTCGCGTGGGAAGAAGTGCTCGACCCGCGCCGTCGCAAGCATCCCTACCTCTTCGAGCACCATCCCGAACGCAATGTCGTCTCATGGCTGCAGACCTTCCGCGGCGCGCTGCGCCCGAAGACGTTCTGGACCACGCTGCATCCGGTGCAGCAATCGTATCCCGGGCGGATGCTGGCGTATTGGCTGGTAGGCCTGCTGCCGTACCTGCTCATGATTCTGTTCCTCACCGCCCTGGAATGTATCCAGGAAGCGTATTCGGGCGCTCCCGGTCGGCCGGGCTCACTGCTGGCCAGCGCCCAGGGCCGCGACGAACTATGGGCGGTGATAAGCGACGGACTGCAGCGCGGCATCCACGTGGCCAGCATCGCTTTCTGGGTCATGCTGCCGATGGTGTGGGTGCCGCTGACCTGCCTGGGCTTGTTCCTCTACTGGATCTCCATGCGGCGGGCGCGCATTCGCAGGGTGCACATCGTGCGCGCGGTGTTGTACTGTTTCGACCCGGCAGCGTGGATGCTCTTCGCGTCGATGGCCGCGGCCTTGAACATCGCGATGCTGTTTCTGACCTTCCTGGACATCAACTGGTTGTTGAACAGCAGCCTTCTGCTGGCGGCGTGGCTCTTTTGCGTCTACCGCCTGACCTGTGCCTACCGCCTCTACCTGCGTTTCGACCATCCCTGGCTCACCGTGCTTTCGTCGCAGGTCGTCGCCCTGCTGCTGCTCGTGAACATGTGGGCGCTGCTGGACCCCTGGGGCATGGCCCGCTGGCTGCGCGGCATGGGCGTCTACTAGGTGCGGCTCACTCCGCCGGCCGCGTCGCCGCCGGCTCGGTGCGGATGTGCAGCTTCACGCCGGTCAGCTTGATTGACCCCGACGCGTCCTGGGCCTGTTCGCTGGCGGCGTCGACCTTGCCCACCAGCAGGACGTCGTAGGTCTGCTCCGGCTCGAACTCAAAGCTGAGGGTACGCCGCTCGCTGACCTCGGACGTGCCGTTGAAGCCGTCGGTGGTCACCTGTACCAGCGGAACCTCGGACACGATGTGGTTGCGGGCGTCGACCACCACGATGCGCAGGCTCAGCGCGGCGATGGTCTTCGGTCCCGGCTGGCGCGAGGCGGAGAGGGTCTGGGTCAGTTGGTACTCCAAGTCGCAAGCCACCGCCTGCGGCGTCCTGCTGCGATTATCCACGCGATGCCCCAGGGTGAACTCCCCCGACGCCGTCCCGCCGGCCGAGGCGGTCGCCTCCGCGGACGCCTCCCCCGACGGCTTCGCGGCCGACTGCCCCGACGCCTTGCCGGACGCGCCCTGGTCCTGGCTGCTGCGGCTGAGGTGGATGTTGAAGGGGCTGTCCGATGGGATCTGGAGGGCCATGCTGGCTCCGGCATCCTGCTGGATAACCATGCGGCGATCGGGGGGCACCTCGATGTTCCCGCTGAACCCCGCCCCGCCGCAACCGCCGGCCAGCAGGGCCGCCATCATCATTCCGCAACGCCTGATCGCCATCGTTGTTCTCCTCGACATGCCCGACGGCCTGCTGCGGCGGCTCAACATCCGCCGACCGCACCCGCGGAGTGATAACCGCGAATCGCCCGCCGATCAATCGGCACGGCCGCGCCGCCGGCCGGCCCGCGGGGCCCCTTGCAAGCCGCACGCTTCACCGCCAAGATGCCGACTGCCGCCGAACAGCGCTGGATGCGGCACC
>CAYVVX010000559.1:0-4146 GCA_964455315.1 uncultured Planctomycetales bacterium
GGCCAGTGCGCGGACAGCATCCGTCCCCCATGCCGGCGGTTCAGGATACCGGCGGGTCGAACCTCCCGTATAACCATTGATCGGGCGGCGTGCAACGATTAGGCTGCGGATCGTGGGCCGTCCAACGCGCTCGGAGATCGCCGCTCGTGCCGGATGACAAGTGGTATCGGGATGGATTGCGGTTTTCCTGCACCCAGTGCGGCAATTGCTGCACCGGCCCGCCGGGGTACGTCTGGGTAACCCGCGAGGAAATCCGCCGCATCGCCGAGTTCCTCCAGCGCGACGATGCCTGGCTGCCCAAAAGCATGCTCCGTCGCGTGGGATTCAAATACTCGCTCACCGAAAAGGCCAACGGCGACTGCGTGTTCCTCCAGCCCACCGGCGAGGGCAAGCGCGGGTGCAGCATCTACCCGGTCCGCCCGCTGCAATGCCGCACCTGGCCGTTCTGGAACATCAACCTGAAGTCCCCCGCCGCCTGGGCCGAGGCCGCCGACAGTACCTGCCCGGGCATGAACAACGGCAAACACCACAACTTCGTGGCCATCGAAGAGGTCCGACTGAAAAAGGAGTGGTGATCCTGCAACCGCTGACACGTCGGGCCGGACACTACGATCCGCCCGGGCTGGCGGGCGACTCCTTGTCTCCCAGCCGCTCCTCGATGACCGAGTAGCCGCCGGGCTCGGACACTTCCTTGGGCAGGTTGAGCCGGCTGGCGGCGACCCCGCTGTTGAGCCGGATATCCTTGAACGACGCGGTGATCTCCTTCTTGTCCTCCTTCTCCACCGTGTGCACGCGCACCGGCAGGTGGCTCTTGCGGTCGACGTGAAAGTGGACCAGGTCGTAGCGCCGCGAAAGATCGCTGGACGGCAGCGGCGAGAGCACCAGGTGATCGGTGTTCTCGGGGTCGTTCTTCGCGTCCGGCGGGGCCAGCTTGATGGCGAACTGGCGCAGGATCTCCTCCTTCTTCTGCCCGAACGGCAGCGGGAAGGGGCCCTGCCCGACCTTGAACACCTCGACCTGCTCGCCGGGGCGGACGATCTGGCGGCGGATGATCTGGCGGGTCTTCTCGCGGGCCTCGACGTAGAAGGTGCCGTCGAAAAGATGCCACTCCTTCTGCTTCGAGACCACACCGTCGTTGGTGTACTTGTCGAATTCGATCTTGAAACGCGGATTGGGCTTGTCCATCCGAAACAGCAGCGTTCCCTCGTAAACCTGTTTCTGGTCGAAGATGGGGTTGTACTTGGTGAACACCAGGTCCGCGACGATGTCCTCGATCTTGCGCTCCTCCAGCTCGTCGAGGATCTTCTCCACCTCCGGCGTCAGTTTCGGGCCGGGAGGCTGCGGAAGCTCGTCGGCCACGCGGGCGGGGGGCGGATCGGCGGCCAGCGCGCCATTCGGCACCGGGAAAACCATCGCCCAGACGATCACAGTCAGCAGCAGGCGGACACGCATGGATGCATTCCTCTCGCTACGCCCCCGGTTCGCGGTGGTGAGGGGCAATTCCGTCATGACCTGTTGAACCACGGCGGCACCAGCGGAGCCCTTCGGCACCGCCCACCTGGACAGACACCGCCGACGCCCGCATGGTAAGGACGGTCCGGGCAGGCCACAAGTTCACCGCCATCGGTATAATACCGCCTGAATGTTCGCCTCCGGATCACAACTCGAACGGCTGCAGGCCCTGGTCGGCGATTTCGCGGCGGGCTCGGTCAGCCTGGTCGGCGCCGGGCCGGGCGGCGCGGCGCTGGTCACGCTGCGCGGCGCCGTGCGGCTGAGCCAGGCGGATGTGGTGCTCCACGACAAGCTGGTGGCACCGGAACTGCTGGAGCTGGCGCCCCCCGCCGCCGAGCGGATCTTTGTCGGCAAGTGGCGCGGGCGGCACGTCTGGACCCAGCAGGAGATCAACGCCGAACTGGTTCGCCAGGCGCGGCTCGGCCGCCGCGTGGTGCGGCTCAAGGGCGGCGACCCGTTCGTGTTCGGCCGGGGCGGCGAGGAATGCCTGCACCTGGCGGAAACCGGTGTGCCCTTCGAGGTGGTACCCGGCATCACCGCGGCGTTCGGCGCACCTGCGACGGCCGGCATTCCCCTGACCCACCGCGGGTTGAGCCGGTCGTTCGCCCTGGTGACCGGCCACGCCGAGCCGGACGACCCCGATCCGGTGGACTTCGCATCGCTGGCCAGGATGGAGACGCTGGCGTTCTACATGGGCATGAAGAACCTCGCGGAGAACTGCCGGCGGCTGATCGAAGCGGGGCTGGACCCGCGAACACCCGCCGCGGTGATCCACCAGGGCACCGGCCCGCGGCAGGAAACCCTGGTCGGCACCGTGGGCGACATCGCCGACCGCGTCGCGAGCACCCGCCTGGCCTCCCCCGCGATGATCCTCGTCGGCGAAGTGGTGCGCCTGCGCGAATCGATCCAGTGGTTCGAGCGCCGCCCGCTGCACGGAGCGACCGTGGTGGTCACCCGGGCCCGGGACCAGGCCGCGGGGCTGTCCGGGCCGTTGCGGGCGGCGGGCGCGGAGGTGATCGAGGCGCCGACCATCCAGATCGGCGAGCCGGAAGACGACGGACCGGTTCGGGCGGCGCTCGGGGCGCTGGGCGGTCCGGGGCCCGGCTATGACTGGGTGGCATTCACCAGTACCAACGGCGTGGAAGCGTTCTTCGCCGCCCTGGAACGATCCGGCAGAGACGCCCGCGTCCTGGGGGGTGTGAAAGTCGCGGCCGTGGGCGCGGCGACCGCCGAGCGGCTCCTGCACAGCGGCATTCGCGCCGACCTGGTGCCCGTGGAGGCGACCGGCGCGGCGCTGTCGGCGGCCATGCTCGCCGGCGGCGGCGACAATGCGAATCGCCGGGTGCTCCTGCCCCGCGCGGACATCGCCCGGCCGGAACTGCCGGCGGCGTTGCGGCAGGCGGGCTGGATCTGCGACGACGTGGCCTTTTATCGCACGACCTGCGCGGCGGCGCTGCCGGCAGCGCTGCTCGACCGGCTCGATGCCGGCAGCATCCACTGGATCACCCTGACCAGCCCGTCGTGCTTCGAGAACCTGCTCAGCCTGCTGGGCGAAGCCCGCCGCGGCCTGCTGGCGAGCGTCCGTCTGGCCAGCATCGGCCCGACCACCACGCTGGCCATCCGCGCCGCCGGTTTCCGGGAGGCGGTCGAAGCGGAGCGGCACGATGTTCCCGGGCTGGTCGCGGCGCTGGTCCGCGCCGCGGCACAATCGCACCTGAAACCATGAAGCAGAGGTCCTGCGTGCATCTGGATCATACAGTCATCAGCATCGGAACCCTGTCGCGCAACCCGCTGTGGGCCGAGAGCGCGCCCCGGCGCAGCGCCCATGCCACCTGCACCCTCTTCCGGCAGGACGAGATCAACGTGCTCATCGACCCGGGTCTGCCGCCGGAGCTGATCGCCCAGCGGCTCGACGAGCGCTGCGGGCTCGAACCGGCCAAGGTCGCCATGGTCTTCCTGACCTGCTTCCGCCCCGTGCATCGCCGCGGACTCGCCGCCTTCGACAGCGCCCGCTGGCTCATGCATGAGCCGGAGATCGAGGCCGTCGCCGCCCACCTCAAGGAGATGGCCGACCGCGCCGCCGACGCCGGGCAGCGCGACGTTCTCGAACTGGTCCGCCAGGAGCAGGCGCTGCTCAGGCGGATCAGGCCCGCGCCGGAAAAGCTCACCTCGCACATCCATCTCTTTCCCACCCCGGGGGTGACCCCGGGCGCGGCCGGGCTGTTGCTGGCCATGCAGGCCAGGACGGTCATCGCCGCCGGCGACGCGGTGCTGACCCGCGACCATCTTCAGTCGGGCCGGGTCTATGAGCAGTCGTCGGACGTGGACGCCGCCGCCGAAGCGCTGGCCGAGATCGCCGGCCTGGCGGACGAGATCATCCCCGGTCATGACAACCTGTTCACGGTCGCGGGGCGCTGAGCGGCCGGCGGGCGGTTGTCAAGCTAAAAGCTGGCGGGCGGGCGCGGAGCGGGCCCTCTCCAACCACATGATTTCTTGACACCCCCCGGCGCGACCGGTAGTCTCGCACCGGTCAACGGAGCAGTCCCGATGGAAGTCCGAATGGACCTCGTTCGCATTGTCATCAGTGACACGAACGACCAGCAGATTATTGTCTTGCACGAGCGTTCAGGCGGG
>CAYVVX010000560.1:0-4137 GCA_964455315.1 uncultured Planctomycetales bacterium
GTCCGGATTGTCGAGCGGGCAGGGGTCGAGGCTGTCACAGACGCCGTCGCCGTCGGTGTCCGAAAAGATCTGTTCCTCATACGCACCCATGTCCACCGCACACCCAAAGATCCTGGTATTCCCGTCCAGGTCGGTCGGTTCGGTCACCGCGCTGTCGTCCCCCGCGTCGAGGCAGGGCGAACCCGCCGACAGCCGCAGGTCGGCGTCGGCGAAGAGGGGATCGGCGTCGATGTTGCCGCCGCCATCGATTATGCCTTCCGACAGGCCGTTCTCGATGTCGCAGAACGAAACGGTCGGTGACCCCCCGTTGTTCACCATCTCGCTCGGGCTGTCACCCCACATGATGCAGTTGGTCACCGTCGCGATGGCATGGAGGTTGTAGATGGCGGCGCCAAGGAAGTCCGCATTATTCCCGTTGAATGAGCAATTGATCACGGTCGGGTTGCCATCGTTGATGTACATGCCGGCGCCCATCTCAGCCGTATTCCCGGTGAACGTGCAGCCGGTTACCGTCGGGCTGCTCACCCAGTTGTATATGCCGCCGCCACGTTCGGCCGTATTCCCGATGAACCGGCAACGGGTCACCGTCGGGTGGGAGCCGTAGAGGATGGCCATCCCGCCGCCAATCGAAAGAGTGGGGTAGCTCGTGGTATCCCCCGTCCCGCCCGTGAGGGTGAATCCGTCGAGCACGGTGGCCGCCGTTTCGCGGGAGTCGCAACGTACCACCGGAAGCCCATCCCCCGGATCGGTCACGCCCGTCGCGTCGATCGTCGTCACCGCCGCTCCGTCCATGCTCCGAACCGTGATCGCCTTGCCCAGCATGTCGATGATCTCGTTGTACGTGCCGGGCCGGACCTCGATGACGTCACCACCGATCGCCAGGTCGATGGCGTCCTGGATCGTCTCATGGGAAGTCGCTTGTGTGATGTTACTGACGGGGAGGATGTCCTGCTCTGTCAGGGCTGAATCATAGAACCGGAGCAGCCCGATCGCGCCTCCCAATGCACGATTCGGAGTGGTGTTGAAGGTCCCGATCTTCACGTCCTGGTTGGGTTCCACGGTCCATCCGGCCATCGGCGTAGCGTCGTGCATGCTGTCGAGCCCGCCGTCCACGTAGAACTTCAAGCCGTCCGCCTGGTCACGGTCGACGGTGAGCACCACCTGGTGCCAGTCGTTGTCGGTGAAGGTGAAGGTGCTTTCGTAAGATTGGGGGACGTTGTTCTGATACGCTGAGAATCGCAGGGTCTGATCGGTTGTGAAGAACATCTGCCAGCCGCGGTTCGTGTTGGACACCGCGTCGAGCACCTGGTGAGTCTCGGTGTCGATCACGTCCCGGCGAACCCAGACGACGATCGAAAAATCGCCGGTGCCAAAGCTCATGAACTGACTCTCGGCGAACCGGACCTCATCGGTCGCGTCGGTCCAGACGCCATCGAGAACCATGGCTTGTCCGAGCGGGATCGGCGCACCGGTTGTACCGCCGAACTGCACGAGCGCACCGACGGTCCCGCTCGCTCCTCCCGGAGAGCCGGTATCGACGGCATTACCCTCGAAATGGTACTCGTGGTACGCCGGTGGCAGTGCCGAGGCCGAGGTCGAAAGCAGGGCAACGGCGACCAGGAACGACACGAGAATCTCTCGCTGAGGCATGGGCTCTCCTCGCTATCACAGGGACTCGCGGTATCAACGGCCAGAACTTCCTGGAGCTTCGAATCCATACCGGCTGGTACGGACTGATTCGACGGGCACTACGTCAGAGAAGAGCACTGCGTCATCGAAGGGTCAGGTGGATCCCGGCCCGGGGTCCACGGAGCAACTATGATAATACTCGCCGCGGCAACGGATATCCAGCCAAAAACCGGACTCAGGAAGATCAATGTGAGGCAGAAACCTGCTCTGGACGGCCGGGAGGCCCGGTTCGACCTGGCTTCGCCACCTCGGTTGAAGCCTCAGGCAGGTAGCCGGCGTCCCGGGACTCACCAGCTCTCGTGAAAAGGCCGGTGGGAAAGCGGCCTCTTGACTTGTCGCGTTTGTCCAGGCCGATGAAGAGGCCGCTCGTCATCCTTGCGATCTCTTCGAGCTGGCCCTTGAGCGTTCTGCGACGATCACAGTCCCTCAGCCCTTGGCGAACCGCTGACTCCAACAGACGAACATATTGCTGCACAGAACCTCTGGCGATCCCGAAGAGGTTCTTCCGATCATGTGCGCTGGAGGGGCCGTTTCCTTCAGCGAGAATGGCGTTGGGATACTGGGGCTCTATCCAGTTGATCTGAGAGGAAACCGTATCCGCGAGGGAGGCCCTTGGTCAACGTGCATACGGCGTCGGCAAAGTCGAGCGCTTTCTGGTAGACCTCGAGCTTTTCGAATGCGAAAGCCATGGTCGCTGCCGGTTGAGAGTAGAACGTAGCGAGTAGACCGCAGGAGAGGGGCACGCCGGCTCGAGTTGGCCACCCTCGGCCCGTGGATTCCTCGGTCCGCTCAACGTTTTACGATCTACATTTCTCCTGCTCTAGTGCAAAGGCCCGCCGGGGGCGGGCCTTTGCACTCGGCGTGAGCAGATTTCCATTTCCGACTTGTCGCGGCGGCGACCGCTCTAGACCAGGAGGGCGCGTACTTCCTCGCGGCCCTCGCCGGTCTTGTAGAAGCGCTCCCGCTTGACCGGTTCGCTGCGCGTCTCGAAGGACTCCAAGCGAACCAGCCTCCACGGTGCGCCGTGGCGGGTACTCTTCGAATAGCCAGCGCTGTGCTGGAAGAACCGCCGGTCCACATCGTCCGTCGAACCGACGTAGAAGCGACCCGTCTTCTCACTCAGTAACACGTACACGTGGTACACGATGGCCTCCCAACGAGAAACGGGCCACCCAGTCGGGTGACCCGCTGATTCGGGGCGAGAGGATTCGAACCTCCGACCTCTTGACCCCCAGTCAAGCGCTCTAGGCCAGGCTGAGCTACGCCCCGTGGCCAGATTCGGTCGAGACGGGATGGTACCACATCCCCGGGAAGAGGTAAACGGCCCGACTGGAACCGCTGACCGGCCGGGTCCGTGACACTTCCGGCGGGGGTGGCGCGGTCTGATGTACTCATCAGGCCGTGGCGAAAGGCGCGAATTGGTGCCACCATCGCCCCGGCCAGGCGAATACGCCTGGCCGTGCCGCCCGCGGGAGCCTCGTGTGGTTGCGCCTGGCCGCCCCGGTCGCTACGGCTCCAGCCGCACGGTGACGATCTCGCGACGTTTGACCGGCACGCGCACCGAACCGCCCGACGGGGTGATACGTTCCAGTTCGCCGCCTTCCAGGTTGACCCTGGCCGCCCGCGTACACCCGGCGGCGAGCGCCACGGCCGCCTCGCCGGGCTCATCGCCGGGATTGAACACGCGCACCGTGCAGGCTTCCTCGCCCGCCGCCCCGGTCACCGCGCTGACCACCACGCCGTCGCCTGCCACGCGCAGAAACCCATGCACTGGCGGCAGCGTTCTTTCGGTGGCGGAGGCCGCCTCGTCCCGACTGTTCACCTGTACCCAGCGGAGCCCGGCCGCGAGACGCTTCGCCTGCCGGGACAGCGCCGCCGCGGAGGGCCGGCCGCTCAGCGGCACGATACGGTAGTGGAACTCGTGGCGGCCCTGGATCTGTCCGCCCTCGTTGTCGCCGGCCATCACCGCGCGAATGAACGAGCGCAGCAGGGTCAGGGCGATGGGGCGATCGGGCAGGTCCCGGACCGCTGTTTCCGGCAGTCCCGTGCTCAGCACGGCCAGCCCGCGGCGGTCGTCGAAGACGGCGGTCCAGTTCTGCTGCGGTCGGGTTTCAACCTCCAGCTCCTTGTAGCGGGCGTTGTCGGCGCGCAGGGCGATGGGCCGCTCGACCGCGTCAAAGGCCTGCTCGGCGAGGTAGCTGGTGGCGCCGGCCGCGCCGCTGGGGAACAGCACCCGAAGGCGATGGTCGCGAATGGTGTTCTCGACCGTGGTGCGAACTTCGACCTCCGCGCTGCCCTGGCGCAGCGTCACGTCGTGCGTGACCACCAGCGGCCTGCGCGTGTCGCTGCGCACCATGCGGTCGAACAGGAATCGCTCGGGCAGGTCCATGACCACGCGGATGGTCAGCGTCGCCCTGACCATGCCGTCGGCCGTCACCGCCACGTCGG
>CAYVVX010000561.1:0-4127 GCA_964455315.1 uncultured Planctomycetales bacterium
TGGCTCGATGCCGACGGCGACGGCTTGCTGGATCTGTTCGTCTGCGGCGGCGGGGCCTTGGGTTCCAACCACCTCTACCGCAACGTCTCTGACCGTCCCGGCCGCATCGCCTTCGCCGACGTGACCGAACCGATGAATCTCGGGTCCATCCCCGGCGCCACCGCCGCCGTCGCCGCGGATTACAACCGCGACGGGCACACCGATCTGATCCTGACCGGACCGAACGGCACCACGCCGCTCATCGGCGACGGCAGACACTTCTCGCCCGTCACCGCGGTAGCGGACAAACTTCCGCCCGCGACCGGCCAGCCCAGCCTCGAAGACATCGACCACGACGGCGACGAAGACCTGTTCCTCACCGGTACCCTTCAACGCGATACCGCTGGCGCGAACCCGCACCAGGACCCCGCCAACCGCGTTTTCCGCAACCGGGCCTCCCATCACGCGTGGGACAGGCCCGCCGGCGACGAAGCCCCCGAGTCCGCCGCCAACTTCACCGACGCCTCCGCCGACTGGCCCATCGGCACCGACCTGCCGCCCGCATCCGGCGCCCTCTTCTCCGATGTGGACGGCGACACCGACACCGACGCCATCCTCTTCGGCAGCTTCGACAGGGGCGTCGCCGGCTACGAGAACCGCCGCGAGAACGGCTGGGCCCCCTTGCCGCAGGCCCTCGCTGCGGACGTCCCCGCCCGCCCGGCGATCGGCGCCACCCTGGCTGACCTCGACAACAACGGTCAGCTCGACCTGCTGCTCACGCATGACACGCCGCCGGTGCTGACTGTTCTGCTGGAACGCGACGGCCGATTCACCCCGGATGAAGCGCTGCAGCGCGTCCTGCCGGAAAACTGGCGATCCGCCACCGGTGCTGCCGCCCTCGACGCCGATAACGACGGCGACCTGGACATCCTCGCGCTGGTCGCCGCCGACAATGGCGACCAGCCGCGACTCGCCCTGCTCACCAATGATGGCACCGGCCGCTTCACCCACGACCCCGCCGCCGGCGCCTGGCCGTTGCCCTTACCAGGCCAGGTGATCGCCCCCGCCGATGTCGATGGCGATGGCCGACTCGACCTGGCCATCCGCACCGCCGACGGCTCCGTCCGCCTCTACCGCAACACCACCGACAACGGCTTCGACGGCCTCGCCCTGCACCTCCGGCGCTCGCCCGACACCGACGCCATCTGGAAATTCTCCTGCCCGGTCGGCGCCAAGGTCCGCCTGCAGACCGGCCGCTACGCCCAGCTCCGCCGCAGCGCGACCGCCGGCGGCTACTTCGCCCAGGGCTCGCCCTACGTCCACTTCGGGCTCGGCGATCGCCTCAGGAAGCACCCGGAGGCACCGGTCGACGGCCTGGAGATCTTCTGGACCAGCGGCGCCATCCAGGGCCTCACCGCCCTGCCGCCCGCCGAGCACGGAGCCATCCCCATCACCGAGATCGACGTCCGCCCGGCGTCCTGCCCGTTCCTCTTCGCCTGGGACGGGGTCCGCTACCGCTTCATGGGCGACGTGATGGCCGCCTCGCCGCCCGGGCTCTACATCGCCCCCGGCGTCTACGCGAGCTGCGACACCGACGAGTACATCCGCATGCCCGAAGGCCTCCTCGCCCCGCGCGACGGCGCCTACGACCTCGTCGTCCACGAGTGCCTCCGCGAGGTCGGCTACCTCGACAAGGCCGCGCTGCTGGCAATCGATCATCCCTCCGGCGTCGTCGTCTACCCCAACGAGCGGTTCAGCGGCCCGCCGCCCTTCCCCGAATACAGGCTTTTCGCCATGGACACCCTGCTGGCCCCTCGCCAAGCCATCGACCACCACGCCGAGAACGTCCTCCCCGCGCTGCTCGAACAGGACGACGGCCTCACCGTCAACCGCTTCCGCCACCTGGACATCCCCGGCTTCGGTGAGCCGCACGCCGTCGAGTTGACCTTCGACGCCCCGCCGGCCGGCCGCGACGCCGTCCTGCTGCTGCACGGCTACCTGAAATTCCCCGGCTCGCCCGCCCAGTACGTCGCCCACGAACGCGGCCTCCGGTTCGAGATGCCCCGTCTCGACATCCGCACGCCCGAAGGCGACTGGCAACCGCTGATCGCCAACATCGGCGCCCCGGCCGGCTTCCCCCGCACCATGACCGTCGATCTGACCGGCAAGTTGCCGCCCGGCGAACCGCACCTGCGCATCACCACCAACATCCTGGTCTACTGGGACTGGATGCGCCTGGGGCTCATCGATCCCGCCGCGACTCCGGTCGTCCACACCCTCGCCCCCGACCGCGCCGAGTTGAGCCGCGTCGGCTTCCCGCGCATGACCCCGCCGCAGCGCCTCGGCGAGCCGGAAACCTACGACTACGGTCAGCGCGTCGACGCCGACCAGCCCATCGACGCCGGCCTGACCTACCGCTGGCCGAACATGACCGGACCCTACACCCGCTTCGGCGACGTGACCCCGCTGATGGGCGACGTCGACGACCGGTACGCCATCTTCGCCGCCGGCGAGCAGGTCCGCCTCCGCTTCGACGCCGCCCGCTTGCCGCCGCCGGCTTCCGGACACCAGCGCACCTTCCTCCTCTTCCTCGACGGCTGGGTCAAGGACAACTACCACCAGACCGCCACCGCCCAGACCGTCGGTCCGCTGCCCTTCCACCGGATGAACGACTATCCCCGCCCCGCCGGCCTGCAATTCCCCTGGACCGACGCCACCCGGGCCTGGGACGCGGAATACAATACCCGGTTCATTCTCAATCCGGGGGCGTTTTGACTTGAGGAGCGGGGTTGAGTTGAGATGCAACGCCCGAAGACAGGCCGCACAACATCGCACGACCGATGATCGACCGCCGCAGGATTCAAAGGTACTCAACGCGACTCGACATCGCTTCGGCGCTTGTCGTGGCTGCGAGTAGCGACAATGCTGCGATCAATTCCCGCAGAGAACGTCTGCCGGCATGGGAGAACGCGATTCCGGCATGTTCGTACCCCTGAGTGTGCAGCCGCAGGAAATCGGCGTCGTGAGTGACCAACACGCGCCCTTGCTCCCGCGCATGTGCAAGATGACGCTGATCAGCAGCCTCGCGTAGTCCCGCTTCCATTGCAGTGGTGACGTCAATGCCCCGACGGCGCAAAGCAGCCGCAAGTGCGCCGTGCACGTTCTCATCAAGGTGAAACCGGATGGTCATGGGCATCCGTGCCGGTCAAGCCTGAACGTGAACCCCGAAGCGACTCCACGAATGCCTCGTCCAATCTCATCTGATCCTGGATTTCATCGCGATGGGAATGGTAATAGGCCAGCGCCGCGTGCACGTCCGCCAGGCTGATATGTGGATAGCCGGAGACAATCTCGTCGGGCGACATGCCCTGAAACTCATACCAGGCGACCACATCCTGAACACGGATGCGCGTACCGGCGATGCGAGGCCTGCCGTCGCAGATTCCCGCGGTTACCTCGATTCGATCTATGCTGGTCAGAGCCACCAAACCATCTCCTGGCCTACCCCTTAGTATAGCACATTCTGGCCACGATCACCGAGCGAAGGCATCCATTTCACTCCCCCGCCAGCGACTTCGCCTCCGACTCCGGATCCAGCGCCACCGCCCGCTTCGCCGCCACCGATGCCGCTTCCTTGTCCCCGCCCCGGTGCAGCGCGAACGCCAGCCGGCTGTGATGGGCCGCCACCCCCGGCTCCAGCCGCGTGAGCACTTCGAACTCGCTCGCCGCCTCACCGAACCGCTCGACCTGCATCAGCAGATCCCCCAGCCGCTCGTGCAACGCCTCGTCGTACGGCTCGATGAACACCGCCTGGCGCAGCGCCGCGACCGCCTCTGTCATCCGCCCCGCGTCCGCGTGCAGGTCGGCGATCCGCTTCGGCCAGGCGGCGCGATCGTAATCGAGGTTCGCCAGCGCCGTCAGCACCGGCAGCAACTCCTCCGCCGACGCGTCCTCACCCAGAACCTTCAGCAATCCGCGATGCACCATCAGTTCCAGCGGCTGCACGGCCCTGAGCCGCTCGAGATACCTCCTCGCGTCCTCGCGGGCGGACGGGTCCATGACCGTCACCGGCTCAGCCTCATGCCCGTGCTCCTCATGACCGTGCTCGTGTGCGCCACCCTCCGCTCTCATCTCGTTCAAAGCCACCC
>CAYVVX010000562.1:0-4105 GCA_964455315.1 uncultured Planctomycetales bacterium
GGCCTGCCAAGCGGGCAAGGATGTGTACGTCGAAAAACCCTGCTCGCACAACATCCGCGAGGGGCGGGCGATGGTGACGGCCGCCCGGAAGAACAAGCGCATCGTCCAGGTGGGCCAGCAGCAGCGCAGCGACCCGCACTTCCGCGAGGCCATGGCGTACCTGCACAAGGGCACACCCCTGGGGCGGATTACGCGGACGGCGACCTTCAACTACGACAACGAAACGCCGCGTGGCATGGGTATGGGTAAGGACACGCCGCCGCCGGGCATCGACTACGATCGCTGGCTGGGGCCCGCCCCGAAGCGGGAGTTCAACTCGAACCGCTGGCATTTCGCATGGCGGTGGTTCTTCGATTACGCCGGCGGCATGATCGGGGACTGGAACGTGCACATTCAGGACATCGTGCACTGGGGCATGAAGGTCGACGCCCCGAAGTCGGTGGTGACCAGCGGCGGCAAGTGGGTGCTGCCGGACAATCGCGAGACACCGGACATTCTGGACGTGCTGTACGACTATGACGGCTTCACCCAGCACTACCAGATGACCAAGATCTATCAGCGGGGCAAATACTCGGAGAATTACGGGACCGAGTTCTTCGGCACCGACGGCTCGCTGTTCATCAACCGCGGCTATTGGGAAGTGACCCCGGAGATGACTTCCAAGCGCGTCGATGATCCGGACAAGCCCGGCGAGCAGAAGACCGTCCGTGTGCCGCGCATCGAGCCGGTCAGGAAGGGCGGCGGCGATTCCGTTCCGCCGCACGCGAAGAACTTTCTCGACGCAGTCCGCTCGCGCAAGGTGGAAGACCTGCACTGCGACATCGAGGTCGGGCATCGCATCGCCACGGCGTGCCATCTCGGCAATATCGCCCTGCGCGTCGGGCGCAGGATCTGGTGGGACGGGGGCAAGGAGATCATCACCCTGCAGGACGGCACGCCCGACAGCGAGGCCAACGTGTGGCTGACGCGGGAGTATCGCAAGGGGTACGAACTGCCGGAGGTGTGATACCGGATCAACGTCGAGATCACGCGGCTTGGGCAGCGGCCAGCGCCTCCGCCGCACGCTTCGCGTGGGACGCAGCGGCACCGAACAGAGAGCCGCGGGTTTCAGCCCGCGCCATGTCGTCCCGCGAGTGGGTGAATGCGAGTGTCACGGCAGGATCTGCGTGCCCACGCCGCGATCGGTGAAGATCTCCAGCAGCAGCGAGTGGGGGATGCGCCCGTCGATGATGTGGGCTTTGCGCCCGCCCGCGTCGAGGGCCCGCAGACACGCCTCCACCTTGGGGATCATGCCCTTGTCGATGACGCCGGAAGACATGAAATCGCCGATCTCCCTGCGGTTGAGCGAGGGGCGGAAGGATTCGGGATCGTCCTTGCGCTCGCGGATGCCGTGGGTGTCGGAGACCATGACCAGCTTCTCGGCGCCGACGGCCGCGGCCACCTCGCCGGCGGCGGTGTCGGCGTTGACGTTGAGCTTGCCGCCGCTGCGGTCGCGGGCGATGGGGGCGATGACCGGGAGGGTGTCTGAAGCGCACAGCAGGGTGAGCAGCTTGGCGTTGACCTCCTCGACCTTGCCGACGAAGCCGACGTCGATGCGACGGTTCTCAGCGCCGGTCAGGTAAAGCCGGTCGGCGAAGAGGACGCAACTGGTCAGGCTGTTGAGGCCCATGGCCTTGCACTCGAAGGACTCCAGGGTCTCGACGATGCGGCGATTGATGCGTGCGCAGAGAACCCGCTCGGCGATGGCCAGGGTGCGGTCGTCGGTGTAGCGGAGCCCCTGGACGAATACCGGCTCGAGCCCGGCTTCGTCCATGGCCTTGGAGATCTCCTTGCCGCCGCCGTGGACGATGATCGGGCGCATGCCGACGTAGTTCATGAAGACCACGTCGCGGAGCAGCTCGCGCTCGGCGTCGGGGTCGTCCATCACCGAGCCGCCGAGCTTGACCACCACGATCTTGTCGAAGTACGCCTGGATATAGGGCAGCGCCTCGATCAGCGTGGCGGCCTTGTTGATGGCTTCCTGCATGAGATCCTCCTGGCGGCAATACGGCAAAGGGGGAGAACGTACGAGCCTCCGGCGGAGAGGTCAAGGGAAGCGCGTGTTCAGCGGGTCGAGGCGGCCGCCGGCGCCCCGTCGGCGTTCGAGACCTCCTCGATCTGATGCCGCCGCCGCGTGCGCCGAAACGCGAAGCCGCCCTCCACCACCATCCAGGCGGCCATGGCCGCGAGGGCCCCGCCTACGATCAGCAGCGAGAGGTTGGTGACGTCGCCGCCGGCGCGCCAGCCACGGTAGAATTCGGTCAGCTTGATGCTCATGGCCCAGGTGACGCTGACCACCATGACCAGCATGGGCACCAGGGTATAGACCACCGGGCGGCGGAGCTGGTAGAGGTACAAGCTGGCAACAAGCAGGCCCAGGGCGGCCAGCAACTGGTTGGTGGTGCCGAAGAGCTGCCAGAGCGTGAGCCCGGCCGGCTTGCCGTCGATCTTGAGCAGGGCGAACCAGCCGATGGCCGCAACGGCGACGATGCTGGCGACGTAGCGGTTGGACGCAGGTTTGAAGCGGGCCAGCCGTCCGATTTCCTCGACGTTGTAGCGCAGCAGCCGGGTGGCCGAGTCGAGCGTGGTCATGGCGAAGCTGACCACCACGACGGCGATGAAGTTCCTGCAGAAGAGGGTGATGGGGGCGTGGCTTGTTTCCGGCGTCAGCAGCATGAAAGGCCGGGCGATGACATTGCCGGCGCCGGTGAGGAACGCGCCCAGGGCCCGCTTGTCCAACCCGGTCCAGCCGCCGTACTGGGCCTGGTATTCGGTTGCGGACAATCCGGCGACGCAGGCAAGGATGACCAGCACGGCCAGCAGCCCCTCGGTGAGCATGGCCCCATAGCCGATGATTCTGGCGTCGGACTCGCGGCGCAGCTGGCGGGCGGTGGTGCCGCTGGAGACCAGGTTGTGAAAACCGCTGACCGCGCCGCAGGCGATGATGATGAAGATGAAGGGCAGCACGCCGGGAGCATTGTCGTCGGCGGCACTGTCCAGGACGGTGAACGCATGGGCCCGGATCGGCGGATGCCAGATGACCAGGCCGATGACCAGCAGACCCAGCCCGATGTAGAGCTGGAACGAGTTGATGTAATCGCGCGGCTGGAGCAGGAACCACACCGGCAGGACCGACGCGAAGAAGGCGTACGCCAGCAGGATGTACACCCACGTTGAACGGGCCTGGTTGCCGGCGGCGACCACGTTGTCATGCAGCGGCTTGAGCGCCGGGTCGCTCTGGGCGCGTTGCTCGAAGTAGTGGGCCGCCGCGGCCGCTCGTGTCGCCCGGATGCCGTGGACGCTGGGCAGGTCGGGATCGTCGGTGACGGCGATGATCTTCTCGACTTCGCCGCCGGTGTACATGCGGTAGAGCGGCACGGGCAGCTCGAGCCCGGCGTAGGTGGTCACGAACATGAGCACCACGCCGATGATGGTCACCGGCAGCAAGCGCACGCGGAACCTGTATACCAATGTGCCGATGACCATGGCGATGCCGATCAGGGCGAAGGTCGGCACCACCGCCTGCGGTGACAGATCATTGAACAGATTGGCCATGGTGATGGCGAACACGCCCATGGCCAGCGCCAGCAGAAAGAAAATGATGATCAGGAAGAGCAGCCGGGCCCGCGGCCCGATGATCTCGTTGGTCACGTCGCCGATGCTGCGGGCCTTGTGGCGGATGGAGATGAGGATCGCGGCCACGTCGTGCACCCCGCCGATCAGCACGCATCCGACCAGAACCCAGGCAATGGCTGGTACCCAGCCCCAGTAAACCGCGATGGCCGGGCCCAGGATGGGGCCCAGGCCGGCGATGGACGCGAAATGATGCCCAAACAGGACGGCCGGGTGGGTGGGCACGAAGTCGATGCCGTCGCGCAGCTCCTCCGAGGGCACCTTGTGGCGGTCGTCGAAGCCGAACACGCGCCCGGCCAGGAAGGTGCCATACAGCTTGTAGGAGATGTACAGGACGCCGGCTGAAAAGAGAGCGATGAACAGCGAGTTGGTGGCGACATGGGACAGCCAGGCGGGCATCGGTCGGGCTTCCTTTGGCGAAGCATGACACTGT
>CAYVVX010000563.1:0-2703 GCA_964455315.1 uncultured Planctomycetales bacterium
CGCAACAAGAAAAATATTGTAACACTTTAGCTTTTTGAAAAGGTAAAAACGCTTTCGACCGTTTCCGGGATCATTTGACCAGGCATTTCGAGCTTGAAGAGGACGACGGGTATCTCATCCCGGTCCTTGAACGGCGCCCCACGCTGACGCCGGAGGTCGTTCGCCTCAAGCGCGAGCATGTGGAACTGATCCGCCTGATGAACCTGATCGCCGCCGAGCTGGCCCAGGTTGGCCCGGAGGATCGGATCCTGGCCGGTGACGTGCGCGGGCGGCTCGAGTTCCTGCTGCTGTGCCTCGAGGATCACGAGAACCGCGAGAACCTGCTGGTGAGCTGCGCGGTGACCATGGACCTGGGCAACAAGGATTGAAGCGGCCGCTACACCAGGTGCTTCCTGATCGCCTGAGCGACCGATTCGTAACCGGCGTCGGTGAGATCCTTGGGCGGCTGCGGGTTCATCTGGAAGGGCTTGCCCCAGTCCGGACCGTGCACCAGCTTGGGCACCAGGTGGACGTGCAGGTGGGGCATGGTGTCGCCGAAGATGCCGTAGTTGATCTTGCCCGCATCGAACGCCACCTTCAGCGCCCGGGCGGTCTTCGCGACGCTCTCCATGAACCGCTCGCGCTGTTCCCGCGACAGTTGGAAGATCTCCTCGACGTGCTGCGCATGGGCGACGATGACCCGGCCGCGGTAACTCTGGTTGCGGAAGAGGAACAGCGTCGCGTCGTCCAGTGTGGCGATCTCGATCATCAGGCGGTCGAGCCGCTGGTCGCGGTGGCAGTAGATGCAGTTGGGGTGGCTCATGGGGATTTCCAGTATCCGGTTGCGCGTTTCCAGTCGGGTGTTGTTGTAGCGGGTGGGGGGCGGTTCGGCAATGCGCCCGCCGCCATCCTCATTGCTGGTCGGGACGGAGGTACTCCTGTCCGACCGGATCGGCGCCGGCCTCGCCGTACTGCTCGAACCACGCGAACAGGCGCTTGCGCAGCCCGCGGAGCTCCTCGCGATGATCGGGATCGTCGGCCAGGTTCGTGGTTTCGTCAGGGTCCTTGACCAGGTCGTACAGCTCCAGGTGGCCGCCGTCCGCCCGGTGGACGTACTTGTGCGTCCGGGTGCGGATCGAGCGGGTGTGCCCGTATTCGCCGAAGGTGGCGTCAGGCCAGTCGGCCGGCGGCTCGCCGGTCAGGGCGTCCGCAGCGCTGCGCCCGGGCAGGTTCCGCCCGGTGAGCCCCGGCATGCTGATATGGTCCAGCAGCGTAGGAGCGAAATCGTAGGCGGCCAGCAGGACATCGCTGGTCTTTCCCGCCGGAAGAGTGCCCTTGTGGCGGAAGATCATCGGCACGTGCATGGAGGTGTCGTACATGTTGCGGGGGTTGGTGCCGTTGCCCTTGCCGACCAGGCCGTGATGCCCGAAGCAGTAGCCCTGGTCGCTGGTGTAGACCACCAGCGTGTTCGCGGCGAGCCCGAGCTCGTCGAGCGTCTCCATCAGCCGGCCCACGCCGCGGTCGATCCCCGAGCAGCTCGCGAAGTACTGTTCGAGCGCTGCCCGCTTGCCGATGTTCTGGATGTTGCTGCTGGCGTGGGGATGCTGGGGCACCCTGGGGATGGAGTCGAAGGGGCAGTTCGCGAACGCCTCGACCAGCTCGGCCGGATGCCCCGTCCAGGGCGAGTGGGGGGCGTTGTACTGGACGTTGAGGAAGAAGGGCCGGCCGGCGTTCGCCTTCAGGAACGCCACCGCATTGTCGGTGATCCGGTCGGTGAGGTACCCCCTGGTCGGGACGACCTGCCCGCCGCTGCACATCTCCGCGTCGTTGTACGCGCTGCCGCCCTGCGGCAGTGCGTACCACCACGTGTACCCCGCGTGCGGATTGAGGCTGTCGCCCAGGTGCCACTTCCCGGCCAGCCCGCAGGTGTAGCCGTAGCCGCTGAGCACGTCGGCGATCTGCACCTCGCGGTCCAGGCAGTACCGGGCCCGCGGACCCATGTTCTCGTTCTTGATCCAGTCGTGAATGCCATGCTGCGACGGGATCCGCCCGGTGAAGAACGTCGCCCGGCTCGGCGAGCAGACCGGCGTGACCGCGAAGGCGCTGGTCAGGCGGACCCCCTCAGCCGCCAGCCGGTCGACCGCCGGCGTGCGGGCCTCCGGGTTGCCGTAGCAGCCCACGGACCAGGCCCCCTGGTCATCACTCATGATGACCAGCAGGTTGGTGGGGGCGGCCGGCGCCGAGACCGCTGAAACGGCCAGCATCGGGAGAATGAGCCAGGGTGTCGAGAAGCGCACGGAATCACCTCCGGGGTGTAGAAGGGCGAAGCAGGGTGGCTGAACCTGATCCGCGACCAGAATAACGGAATCGCCGCGGGGGACAAGTCGCGATTTATCGGACGCTACGGAGGCGGTGCCGAGCGTCGGTCCCAACTTTTCTCCGTCTTCCCCTCGCTTCCTTGCGACGCTTTCGCCGTTCTTATCGTATAAACTCCTTGAGGAGTCCGGGACGGAAGCAAGCCGCGCGGTCGTGGAGGCCCCGCGGCGCTGGACGCCTCGCCGCTGCGAGAGCACGCACGGCCACGAGGTGGGTCACAGGGAGGTGCTCGTGGTGGGGAGCTGATCGTGCGGCTCGTCAACCTGTTTTTGGGACTGGCGGTGGTGACCGTCTGCGGCGTGAGCACCGTGTGGCTGCTTGCGCCGGCGGAGGTCAATCGCCTGCGCG
>CAYVVX010000563.1:2713-4099 GCA_964455315.1 uncultured Planctomycetales bacterium
AGCCCCCGGTCGCGCATGCCCACGCTGCCGGATCGCCAGCGACGCGAGCTCGAGGCCATCGTGGGTCGCTTATCGGCCGAGACCCGTGTCGCCGAGATTCACGCGCTCGACCAGGTCGTGCGCGGGGCGATGGTGAACAACCGCCCGGCGACGGACGATAAGACCACCATAGAGTTCATCGAGCTGGATCGCGAAGGGCACCCCTTGCCCGGGCGCCGCTTCGTGATCGACGACCGGGTGATTTTCTTCGATGCCCTGGTCATCCAGTTCGACCAGGAACATGTGGCCGCCGGCGACGCCCTGAAGGGCAGGAGCCTGGCCCTGTTCCGACGGATCTATGGGGAGCATCAGGAGCCGGCTCGCGGCTTCCTGCTGGACGAGTCCGGCGACGTGCCCGATGTATACCGGGTGAACCCGGAGCCGACCGACTTCGAAAAGCGGCTCTGGGAGCGGTTCTGGAAGTACGCCGAGGATCGCGAACTGGCCGCGGAGGATGGGGTTCGCGTGGCCCAGGGCCAGGCCGTGTACCACGCCATGAAACGCGGGCAGGTCTGGTCGCTGAAGCTGCAGAACAACGGCGGCCTGCTCCTGGAACTGCGTCGGACGGCCACGGGGGTGCCGGATCATCCGGTGGTGGTGCGATCCGAACCGGCGATCGAGGAGTGACGCGCGCCCGCGTGACGCCTGGCGGGGGCGCAACAACGGGGTAGATCTGATGAAAACCGACGAGATCATGCGGCTCAGCCGCAAGGGCGTGAAGACCGTTCTGAGCGCCCGCCAGGGCGCCTCCGAACCCGCTCTTCGCCAGGAGCGCCGCCGCCGGCCGCGCTGGCCGTTCCCGGGCACCATCGAACTCTGCTTCCCGGGGGAGCGGGCGCCGGTGCCTTGCTTCGGGACCTGCCACGACCTGAGCGAGGAGGGGGTGGGCTTCACCTGCGACGACGCTTTCGATCCCGGCACCGTGCTGGATATCGCCCTGCACCTGCCCGAGGCCAGCTTCTACGGCCAGGGCACGGTTCGGCATCGGGTTCGGACGCCGCGCGGGTACCTGACCGGCATGGCGTTTGTATTCGATGAGTGAGTCGATGCGGCCCGCCTGTCCGTCCATCCTGATGGAACACGACTGACCACTGGAGGTTCCCATGCCCACCCGCGAAGCCTGCCGCCTGAGCCGAGAGCTGTTGGTGGCACTGATGGAGAAACGCCCCGCCTGCCCGCTGCTGCCCGACGCCACCGACCGCCGGGAGTGGCCGCGGGAAGTGCTCTGGGGCGAGGTGGAGATGGATCACGATCATCCCTTCTCGAACGAGCACTGGACGGGCAACTGCACCGACCTGAGCGAGGCCGGGATGGGCATGACCTGCGACCACTACATCGACCCGGGCA
>CAYVVX010000564.1:0-4092 GCA_964455315.1 uncultured Planctomycetales bacterium
GTCCGCCTGCCCGGGCGCGACGACGGCGCCGGCGAGGTGCTCCTGCCCATCGACGCCAAGTTCCCCCAGGAGGACTACCAGCGGCTGATCGAGGCCCAGGAGAAGGTCGATCCCGTCGCCGCCGACGAGGCCGCCCGCCAGCTCGACCTGCGGGTCAAGGCCTGCGCCAAGGACATCCGCGACAAGTACCTCAACCCCCCGCGAACCACCGATTTCGGCATCATGTTCCTGCCCACCGAGGGGCTCTACGCGGAGGTGGCGCGTCGAACCGGCCTGATCGACATCATCCAGCGCGAGTATCGCGTGATCATCGCCGGGCCCACCACCCTGCTGGCCCTGCTCAACAGCCTGCAGATGGGCTTCCGCACCCTGGCCATCCAGAAGCAGTCCGGAGAGGTCTGGAAGGTGCTGGGCGAGGTCAAGACCGAGTTCGGCAAGTATGGTGATGTGCTCGGCCATGTCCAGAAGAAGCTTCAGGAGGCGTCCAATACCATCGACCGGGCCGAGACCCGCACCCGGGCCATCGAGCGCAAGCTCCGCAAGGTCCAGGAGCTCCCCGCCGCCGCGGACGACGCCCTCCCCCTGCTCCCGGACGGCGACACCCCCGACCAGCCCCGCTTCGACCCCCAGACCGCCGAACCCCGGCCCTGACCGCCCGCGCCCAAGCCCCCCGCCGGTGCTACAATACCTTCAGCGAATCTGGAGACCCCCGATGCCCCTGGCCCTTTCCCCATCCCGCCGCAACTGGCTCCTCCGCTCGCGCCCTTTCCTGGTCTTCCCGCCGGTCATCGCGACCGCCCTGCTCGCCGCCGCGGCCTCCGGCCGGATCACCCCCACCGCGGGAATCGCGTACTTCCTCGCCGTCCTGCTCCTCTGGACCCTGGTCGAATGGCTTCTCCACGCCGCCATGCACGTAAAACCCCGGACCCCCGGCATGGCCCGCTTCCAGGACATGGCCCACCTGCGCCATCACCGCCACCCGGAGGATCTCGAACACTCCGTGGTCAAGCTCGGCGGCAGCGTCCCGCTGGCGGCCGTGTTCTTCGGGCTGATTCTGCTGGTGCTTCGTGACCTGCCCGCCGCGGCCATCTGCCACGCGGGACTGCTCTCAGGATATGTCTTCTACGAGTACGTCCACCTCGCCAGCCACGCCGGCTCGCGCCCGGCCTGGCTCCGCCCGCTGCTCAAGTACCACGTCCGCCACCACTTCCAGGACCAGCAGCGTACCTTCGGCGTCACCTCGCCGCTGTGGGATCTGATCTTCGGCACCCTGCCCCGCTCGAAGAAGGACTGACCTCCTCCCCCGGCGGCCTGTAGCTTGGCGCACACCGCGGGAGGACATGTAGCGGCCGGCCCCCGTGCCGGCCGTTTCGCGTGCAACGCCTCATCGGACGATTGATCTGCGTCGAGATCGATGCCGTGCGTGCCGCTGCGTTCGCAGCCTATTCGTACCGCAGCGCTTCCACCGGATCCAGCCGCGAAGCCTTCCACGCCGGATACAACCCGCTGACGATGCCCGTCGCGATGGCCATCACCAGGGCGATGATGATCGCCGCCGGCGCCGTGTACGTCTCCAGCACGACGGTCACTTTCTCCAGGATCTGGCTCAGCAGCAGACCCAGCCCCACGCCCAGGGCGCCGCCCAACAGGCTGATGGTGCCTGCTTCAATGAGGAACTGAAGCATGATGTCCAGCCGCTGCGCCCCCACCGCCATGCGCACGCCGATCTCCCGGGTCCGCTCGGTGACCGACACCAGCATGATGTTGAGGATGCCGATGCCGCCGACCACCAGGCTGATCCCGGCGATGCTGTAAAGCACGATGGAGAAAATCGCACTGACTTCCTGGAACTGCTTGCGCTGCTCCTCCTGGCTGTAGATGTTGAAGTCGTCTTCCTGCCCGCTCCGCAAACGCAGGTTGTGCCGCCGCCGCAGCTCCCGCTTGATCTCGGCGATGGCGTCGTCGATCTTGTCCGGTCCCGCCGCCTGGGCGGAAATGGTGTGGACCGACTTCCCGCCGACCAGCCGGTTCATCGCCGTGGTCACCGGGATCATCACCTGCTCATCCACCGTGCGAAACCCGATGTTGCCCTTCTTCTCCATCACCCCGATGACCCGGAACGGCACCGACTTGATCTTCACCGCCTGGTCCACCGCCCGGGACCCGCCGAACAGATCGTTGGCCACCTTGTGACCCAGCACCACCACCTTCTGTTCGGAGATGATGTCCCCGCGGATCATGAACCGCCCGTCGGCCACGCGGTAGTTGAACATGTCCGCGTAGTCCTCGGACGTGCCCATCACCGTGACTTCCTTGCTGCGGCTGAAATACTTGATCGACTCGACGCTGGTGATCTCCGGCGCCGCCGCCTGGATGCTCGGGCACACCCGCGGATCGCCCAGCGCCTCGGCGTCGTCGATGGTCAGCGTCTGCACCATGCCGATCACCCGGCCGCCGCTCTTGGCCGCCGCGGGATAGACGCTGATGGTCTCGCTGCCCATGCTCTTGAGCCGGTTGGAGATGTCCTGCTGCGCGCCTTCCAGGATCGACATCGCCGAGATGACCGCGGCCACGCCGATGATCACCCCCAGCGTCGCCAGCAGCGAGCGGAGAAAGTTGGCCAGCAGGCCGCGGGCCGCCATCAGCACGATTTGAAGCTCGTACATCAGGAGGCCCCATCCGCGGGTAAGGTCGGCGCCGGCGCGGCCGGACCGCGTGCGGACTTGAGCCCGCTGGACAGCAGCTCCTGCCGGTACGACTCATCCACCCGCCGATCCTCCAGGATCTGCCCGTCGCGCATGCGGATGACCCGCTGGGCCTGGGCGGCGACGGCCATCTCGTGCGTCACCAGGATGATGGTTACGCCCGAGGCATGCAGCTCGTGGAACAGCTCCAGGATCTGCTCCCCCGTGCGCGAATCCAGGTTTCCGGTGGGTTCGTCGGCCAGCAGCAGCGGCGGCTCATTGACCAGGGCCCGGGCGATGGCCACCCGCTGTCGCTCGCCGCCGGAAAGCTCGCTGGGCTTGTGCCCGGCGCGATGGGCCAGCCCCACGCGCTCCAGGGACTTGCGGGCCAGGGCCCGGGCACCGCCGCGGCGGCTGTAGATCAGCGGCACCGCGACATTGTCCAGCGCGCTGGTGCGGTTGATCAGGTTGAAGGTCTGGAAGACGAAGCCGATGTCCTGGTTGCGCACCCGGGCCAGCTTGCGATCGCTCATCCGGTCCACGCGCTGATCGCCGAGGATGTAATGCCCCGACGTCGGCCGGTCCAGGCACCCGATCAGGTGCATCATGGTCGACTTGCCGCTGCCCGACGCCCCGGTCAGGCTGACGAACTCGCCGTCGTCGATGCGCAGACTGACCCCGTCCAGGGCCCGGACCACCGAGTCGCCCATCCGGTAGAACTTGGTCATGTGCTCGATTTGAATCATCGTTGGGCAGCAGCGATCGGCCGTCAGCGGTCCGCCGCCGGCCGGAAGGTCTTACCAGTCTCCAGTTGCCAGTCTTCGGTCTTCAGTAACCAGTCACCAGTCCACGCAGGCATCGTTCAGACCGGCACCGTTCAGGCCGGCGCAAATGGTCTTCTCACGCCTCGCATGCCGTTTCTCACTTCTCACTTCTCAATTCCGCAATCTGATAATCCAGATTTCAAATCTCAAATCGCACTTCTCAAATCTGAAATCTCAGATTTCAAATCCCATCGCCTACTTCCCCGCCTCTTCCCGCTCCTTCTCCTTCTCCGTCTTCTTGGGCAGTTCGATCCACACCTTCTGCCCCGCATCGAGTCCCTCGATGACCTCGACGTCGATCCCGTTGTCCGCGCCGAACTTGCACACCTTGAACTCGTGCCCCTCCTTGTCCGAGCCCGGCGGCGGCTTGGTGACCACATACACGCCGAAGCCGGTGCCGTTCGGATTGGGCTTCACCGCGTCATAGCTGACCAGCACGGCGTTCTGCACCGAGTTCACCGTGAAGCGAGCCTCGCACTGCGTGTTCAGCAGCCCGATCAGCTTCTCCCGGTTCTCGCTGGTGATCCGGATCCACACCTTGAAGGTCGCAATGGCCCGCACCACTTCCGACTGCGGCGAGATCC
>CAYVVX010000565.1:0-4071 GCA_964455315.1 uncultured Planctomycetales bacterium
GGGCGGCCTGGCCGAGTCCAATTGCCGGCTGGACCGCATCGTCAAGCTGGCCAAGAAGATGCAGTCCGATGCGGGGATGAAGGTCCTGTGGGGCACGGCCAACCTGTTCTCCAATCGCCGCTACCTGGCCGGCGCTGCCACCAACCCCGACCCGGCCGTGTTCGCCTACGCCGCCGCCCAGGTGAAGAAGGCGATGGAAGCCACGAAGGAGCTCGGCGGCGAGGGCTACGTCTTCTGGGGCGGGCGCGAGGGCTACGACACCCTGCTCAACACGGACATGAAGCGCGAGCTCGACCACCTGGGGCTCTTCCTGCACCTGGCCGTCGACTACAAGAAGCAGATCCGCTTCAAGGGCCCCTTCTACATCGAGCCCAAGCCCAAGGAGCCGACCAAGCACCAGTACGACTCCGACGCGGCCGCGTGCTACGCCTTCCTGCAGCACTACGAGCTGACCGACCACTTCAGGCTCAACATCGAGGCCAACCACGCCACGCTGGCCGGTCACACCTTCCAGCATGAGATGGCCTTCTGCGTGGCCAACGGGATTCTCGGCTCGGTGGACGCCAACCGCGGGGACGAGCTGCTCGGCTGGGACACGGACCAGTTCCCGACGAACATCTACGAGACCACTTTCGCGATGTACACCATCCTGAAGGGCGGCGGGTTCACCACCGGCGGTCTGAACTTCGACGCCAAGGTCCGCCGTGCGTCGATCGACCCGGAAGACCTCTTCCACGCCCACATCGGGGCCATGGACGCCTTCGCCCGCGGGCTGAAGATCGCCGCGAAGATGCTCAAGGACAAGGCCCTGGATGGGCTGCTGGAGAAGCGCTACCGCGGCTGGAAGGGTGCCCTGGGCAGGCAGATCTGGTCCGGCAAAGCCACGCTGGCCACGCTGGAGGCTCACGCCCTCAAGAACCGCGAGCCGGAGCCGGCGTCGGGACGGCAGGAGATGCTGGAGAATGTGGTGAATGGGTATCTGTGAGCGATGCGGTGTGGCACCGACATCCCGCCGGTGGGGATGAGGTCTCAAAAAGAGATGCTGAAGTGCCTGGATGAGACCGCTACAATGACTGACTGAGGCTTTTATGCCCGAAATCAGCCGTTTCTATGGTATGTTGACTTGAGCCATTTTGCGACAAGGGCTTACCCGCAAGACCCTTCCGAGTGATCTGGCCATCATCCCCATATCGCAATGATCAATGTGATGGTTCAGCGGCCCGCACCGGGATGAGAGGGCTTCTCACACGCCCTCTTACGCATGGGAACCCGGGACACCTGCCTGCCGCCGGTTTGCGGACCATCCGACAACAACAGCCCCGCCCCGCGGAAGCGGACCACCCCCATGGCCGACTTCAAGGTTAAGTGCCCCGGCCGCCCATCCGATGCCCCAACCAAGCCTTTCCGTACCGCCGTGCCTTCGGCCGCGGCCGATGGCACGCGAATCCACCCAGGGAATCACAGCCATGAACGACACCAGCACCCATCGGGCCGCCGGATCAAACGTCCGAAAACACTCCCCTGCCGATGACCCATCGGTGCAGGAGGGGCTGGAAGTCCTCCAGTCCGCACTGGCCCCGGCCGCTCCGAAACCGCCGGTTTCGTCCGCCGACGACGGGCTGCATCTCACAGCCGAGGAGACCGTCGGACTGCATTCCCGCCGTGCGTTTATCCGGGCCCTGCGCTCGCGGGACATCCGCGTGGGCAAGATCCGGGACGCGATCCAGTACGAGAACGAGCTGGAACTGCTGCAGGTCGAACTGGTCAAGCTTCAGCGGTGGATCCAGAAGGAAGGGAGGCGGTTGGCGATCATCTTCGAGGGGCGCGACGCAGCCGGCAAGGGCGGAACCATCCGCCGGTTCGTCGAGCACCTCAACCCCCGGGAACTTCGCGTGGTGGCCCTGCCCAAGCCCACCGAGGAGGAGCGCGGCCAGTGGTACTTCCAGCGCTACATGCGGCACCTGCCCAACAAGGGCGAGATCGTCTGCTTCGATCGCAGCTGGTACAACCGCGGCATCGTCGAGCCGGTCAACAACTTCTGTACCCGCCAGGAATACGAGCGTTTCATGCAGCAGGTGCCCGAATTCGAGCACATGCTGGTCGAGGACGGGGTCAGCCTGGTCAAGTTCTGGTTCTCCATTTCCCGCGAGGTGCAGGTGGCCCGCTTCAAGTCGCGGGAGAACAATCCGCTCAAGCAATGGAAACTGAGCCCCCTGGACGGCAAGGCCCAGGAACTGTGGGACGCCTACACCAAGTACAAGGAACTGGTGCTCAGCCGGACCCACACCAGCTTCAGCCCCTGGATCATCGTCAAGGCCAACAACAAGAAGCGGGCCCGCCTGCACAGCATCCGCTACGTGCTCTCGCTGTTCGACTACGACGGCAAGGACCAGGCGGCGGTGTCGCTGCTGCCGGACCCCAACATCGTGACCCGCTTCCACCGCAACGCGGTGAAGATCGACTGACCGGACCGTCCGCCGCCGCTACGCCTTGAGCCCCTTCAGATCGGGCTCCAGCCGCTCGGCCTTGCGGAGCAGTTCCGCCCAGGTCACTTCCCCGTGCTGGTAAGCGGCCGTCCGCCCCAGCACGCAGGTGAGGTTGCTGCGCACCGAGGGGGCGACGGTCTCGTTGGCGTAGTCCTTCCCGGTAATCAGCTTGTGGAAATCGCGGACGTTGTTGGCGCAGCCGCTGTTGTACAGATCCGTGAACTCCCCGCCCTTCCAGGGATCCACGCCGTCCAGCCGCACGTGGCTGAAGTAGTCGGTGTCCACCGTGCCCTTCGATCCGTAGATTCGGCAGGGGATCTCGTTGGGCGCGCCCGGCGTGCACTGGTTGCCGGTGTAGGAGAGCACGAAATTGTCCGGGAAGGTGAAGCTGACCGAGAAGTAGTCCCAGATGTCGCCGTAGCTGCGCAGGTTGCGGCTGCCGCCGGTGCCGATCGCCTTGACCGGATCGGCCCCGATGAACCAGGTGGCCACGTCGAGGGTGTGGATGTTCTGCTCGATGATGAAGTCGCCGGACAGCCACTTGTAGCAGTACCATCGGCGCAGGCGATCCTCAGGCGTCGCCGGTGGCGGGAAGTTGCCCACCCCCCACGGATAGCGGGCCTCGGCGCAGACCATTCGCCCGATCTGCCCGTCGCGGACCCGCTTCACCGCCTCCTGGTAGAACTCGTTGGCCCGGGTCTGGAAGTCCACCAGGAAGACCAGCTTCCTGTCCGTCGCCTTCTTCCCCGACTCGGCGATCGACTGGCAGCCGGGCACATCCACCGCGATCGGCTTGGCCACGAAGACATGCTTGCCGGCGTCGACCGCGGCGGCCGCCTGTTCGGGGTGGAAATACGGGGGCGATTCGATCACCACCGCGTCGAGCTTCGAGTCGAGCAGCTTCCTGTAGCCCGACAGCGTGGTGTAACGGCGCTCGGCGGGAATGCCCGCGGTCTCGCCCAGGCGGTCGGCGTGGTCGGGATAGTAGTCCGCGCAGGCCACGAACTTGTAGCCGCCGTGCTTCTGAAAGAACGGCACGATCCAGTTGCCCCGCCCGCCGCAACCGATGATGCCCAGCTCGATCGTACTGTTGGCGCTGGAGCCGCGGACCGACGAAGGCTTGACAATGCTGATGGTCGCGGCCGCGGCGGCACCGGCAGTGGCAAGAAACGCACGCCGGGCGATAGGTTTGCCACTCTTACGGGTTTCAGACATGACGGACCTCCCTGCTAATGGAGCCATAGACAGGACACCAACCATGCAACCTCACACACCACCCCGGAATCCGGGAACTCAACAGAATCTGATCGCCTGCACATCGAAGAATCAGAAGAGACTGCCCGCAGATCACGCAGATGGACGCGGATAGAATCAATTCAATCCGTTCTATTTGCGTCCATCTGCACTGCTATCCATCTGAATCTTCGCATCCCGCAAAGATTCTCCGCCGCGGGATGCCGTAACTCATGTTCCAGGCGCTGGATATGAACGTCAAAGCCGGGCCCGCAACGCCGGATCTGCCATCTCCAGTCTCCAGTCTCAGGTTTCAGATCTCAAATCACCAATCTCAGATCTCAAATCTCAG
>CAYVVX010000566.1:0-522 GCA_964455315.1 uncultured Planctomycetales bacterium
CTTCAGCCCCCAGCGCGTGTAGCCGCCGGAGGGCGTGATCGTCGCCTCGACCCAGGCACCTTCGCTGCGGCGCAGCACGGTGTGGCCGGCGATCCGCCCGCTGCCCCAACTGTTGCTGCCGCTGACGGTCAGCTTGTCGTCCTGCACGACGTTCTGCGTGTACCACCGGGATGCATCGATCACCGTGCCGTCAAACGTGGACAACTCCGTGGCGCCGGGCGGCAGGGCCCAGGAGTAGGCGGGATCGGGCCAGCCCGCGTCAACCACGGTGCCGGAACCGTTCAGTGTTCCCGCCAGTCCGTGTTCGGCCGGTCCCTGTTGCGCGAGTGGGACCGGTCCGCCGGCTTCGGCCAGGGGGGCACTGCCGCCCAGGCTCACGGTGGTCTGGGCGGTGCCCATGCGCCCGCCGCCATCGGTAACGGTGAGCGTGATCTGTCCGGGCTGGGTAATCAGGCGGTTCGCGGCGACACCGGACGCGGTCATGGCCGGAGCGCGGAGATCGTGGAGCACATGGGTGCCGTT
>CAYVVX010000566.1:532-4069 GCA_964455315.1 uncultured Planctomycetales bacterium
TCACGCCGGGGCGGAGGGTGGCGTTGTCCGCGTAGGTCGAATCATAGACCGGCTCTCCCCAGTCGGTCGCTCCCGCCAATCGGAAGTAGTACAGCGCGCCCATCCCCGGCTTGACGTCGATGCGCAGCTCATACGGCACGCCGCCGACATAACTGCTCACGGTGGCCCGGTTGGCACCCGACTCGTTCACGCGGAGATTGCCGTTGTCGAAGTAGAAGTTGTACAGCATGGCCCCGTTGTTGAACGTGGCATCATCCTGCTTGAGCCCCCACATGACGTACCCGCTCCCGGGGGTGAACCGACCGGTGCAGGTAAACCCTGAGCCGCGGGCCACCGGGTCTCTCCCGATCACGTAGCCGCTGCCCCAGGAATTGGTTCCGGACAGTTCGAGCCCGTCGTTCTGCGTCGCCCGCAACGTCTGCCAGGCGCCGGTGTCGAGCGTCGTACCGGGGAAGCGGTCGAACAGCCAGGATCCCGGGGGCAGATCCCAGCGATAGCTCACGATCGGGCTGCCTGTCGAACCCGGCAGGGAGCCGCTGCCGTTGAGCGGCACGCCCGCGCCGGTGGCGATGTAGGGTCCGCCCGGCACGGCCACGGGGAGTTCCTCGTCGTCGGCAGGTTGCGGCGCGGGATCTCCGCCGCCGCCGGTCATGGCCATCTGCAACAATCCGAAGTCGGACTGATCCACGTCGCCGTCGCCATCGAGATCGGCATCCGCACATCCCGGTCCGGCCAGGACGGAGGTTCCCGACCGGCACGCGATGAAGTGCCCGCGATCGATGCCGTCGACGTCGCAGTCGCCGTCAAAGTCGCCCACCAGTCGGCTGCTGATCTGGACGAGCGCTTCCTGGGAGGCCACCGAGCCGCCGCCGGTGGTGATCAGACAGACATACCGACCCGAATCCAGGGTGGTGACGTTGTGAATGTGCAGGGTCGCGCCGGAACTGCCGAAGATGCGTCCGTCGTCGATCAGGTCGGTGCCGTCCCGCTGCCAGCGGTAACCGATAGGGTGCGAGCCCTCGGCCAGCACCGTCAGGCTCAGGGTCTGGCCTGTGCAGGGTGATTGCGGTCCGGGCGATACCACCACCGTCGGCGGGCCGATCACCGGTTCCGGCCCGGAGGGTCCATCCGTGGCGGGACCGTCCTCATCGGACAGGGCGTCCGGCGACTCGTCCGGAAGGTCGCCCGCGGGATCGTGTGACTCCGGCTCGGCCGGCGGCTGGGGTGGTTCAACTTCCGGCGGTGGTGGAATGGTAATGGCCGGAGGACCCTCGTCGCTGGCAGGAACCGGCTCAGACTGGGACACGTCACTGACCAGGCTGAACATCACGGCACTGATCGCGACCAGACCGATCATGCCAACGGAAAAGCGTCGATGGGATGTCATGCCACCACTCCCGGCATACTGCCATTCAAAAGTTCAATGCGCCTCAGCGGCCCGAGTTTCCAGGGAGAAGCCCGCCGAATGGCAGGCCGGAGCGGTTCCCGCAGCTCCATTTCCCTCTACCGGCTGCGCGGCGGGCTCTGCGGGGAGATGTGCAAAGAAGTGCAGCCGCAAACCGCGCGATCAAGCTGCATTGTACAGGCATTGGGGTCGAACCACCAAAAGGATTTTTCGTAATTCACGGGGGATCAATCGGTGGTCCTGGCCGGCTCAAGCCCGGACGCATGTGGGGATGGGCCAATTCGAGACAACCCTGGCGCCGAGCGAACAGCCGCGCCGATGGGGCACAGTACTCGCCCCTACAGAACATCAGGCCATGTCAGGTGCAAGGCTCGTGGTCGATGGGGGCACCCCGGTCGCGAGGGAAGGACAGGGTGGCTGAAAGCCCTGCCCAAAGCGGGCCGTTCATGGCATGGGGGGGAACAGCCCGGCACACGTCGGCGGCGGGGGCAGCGACACGCCGTTGATGCAGCCGCGGAAGATGTTGAAGTCCAGCCCATTGACCTTGTTATCACTGTTCAGGTCCGCGTCAAGGCACTCCGGCGCGGTCGTCGCCACGTCAATGAGGCCCAGGCAGTTCTGGAGGTGGCCGAAATCGGCCAGGTCCACGAACAGGTTGCTGTCGAAGTCCGGTGAGATGACGCTCAAGCCGACCGGGTTGGAGAGTGTGTCGCCGAAACCATTCGTCGCCCGGCAGCGGTACGTGCCTTCATCCGACTTATCGGCCGGCGAGACGATCAGATTGTCCGTCAGGACGCCCTGGTAGTGCCCGCCCTGGACGAGATCCTGGTCGTTCCTGAGCCAGCGGTAACTCGACGCGCCGGTGCCGCCGACCTGGATGCTGAATGACGCCGATCCACCGTGGGTCGTGGTCTGGTCGACGGGGTGGGTAAGGATCGTGGGCGGCGTGTTGCCCGAAACGAAATCGAGCAGGCTTTCCGCCACCCAACCCTGCGTGCCGCCGAAGTTGACCTTCCACCAGTAGAAGCCCTTGGCGTATACGCCTCCCAACGCATGATCGAGAATCGCGCCTTCGGTGTTCTTGGCCAGCGAGGCGATGGAGGCATAGTTCGTACCCGGTCCGAGCCGCAGGTTGGTGTTCGCGGTGTTGACCTTGACCATGTGTGTTGGTGCGAATGCCAGGGACTGCAGCTTGGGTTGCAGGTTCAGCATCATGGTGCCGTTGGATACCGATCGCTCAGAGCCGTCGGAGGGCTTGTTCTTGATCACTCCGTTGACCACCATGGTCGATGACCCGCCGCCGTCCTGGTTGACGGCCCAGGTGGCGCCCAGCGTGTTCTTGCAGAAGCCCGCCAGCTCATCGATGGTCATGCCGATGCTGATCGCGGTACGCCCGTCCACCACGATGAAGAAGACATGGGTGTCGTTCAGCGCGATGGCCGTACGCGGATGCCGCAGGCCGGAGGAGTCGATACCGGTCTGAATGACGCCGTCACGGAGAAACACCCAGTTGCCCGCGACCGCCGCATAGGACCTGGACCAGTCGAGCGAGTAGTTGCTGCTGCACGTCCCGGTCAGGCTGCGAATCTCCTGCGAGATACGGACCTGCGAGCCCACGCTGACATTGCCCAGCAGCGACGTGACCGCGCTTCCCGAGGCGGACAGGACCACGTGGTCGAAGGGGATCTGGGTCGAACCCTGGTTCTGCCGGATCTGTCGGACCACGCCCACGGTCCCGCTTGTGGAGGAAAGCAGCATGGCCGGCCGGGGCAGTTCCACCAGTACTTCGGTCCCCGCGTTGTCGGTCTGGGTGGTGGTGTCGTACTGCGGGGTGTAGACGATCAGCTCGTTGGAGCCGCGGGCGCGGTTGATGCCCTGAAACGTCTGAGTGGCGCCGCTGTTCAGGTAGGTCAGGTACTGCTTGGACGGCTCATGCCGGACGCACAGGCCGATCAGGGCGTCGCGATCCAGTTGCCAGGTGAACCCGCTCCAGCCGAATTCATCGTACCGCTTGGCGTACCAGCCCGAGTGGATCAGGCCGCCGTCGGGAACGCCGGTGCTGATGTTGTAATACGACCCGTTGACCGCCACCACCACGTCGTTGCGCTGTCCCCAGTTTTCGTCCCAGTAGT
>CAYVVX010000567.1:0-4067 GCA_964455315.1 uncultured Planctomycetales bacterium
CGCGGACGCATGTACTCGGCCGCGCCGATCAGGGCCCCGCCGAACAGCAATCCGGCGACGACGCGAATCAACGGGGTGAGCAGGTTCTTGTCGAAGGAATACTTGACCAGGAACACGCCGGCCAGCGCCAACGCCACCCCGCCGACCCACACCAGGGCCCGCGTGCCGAGCCGCTCTTCGAGGGTGATGGTCGGCTTGGCGGGCTGTTCGGGCGGCGCGGGAGGCGGCGACGCGACCGCGGCGTCCTGCGGGCGCGCGGATTCCGAGGCGGTGAAGGGCTTCCGCGGGGGGGCGGTCGGCGGGGCGGATTCTGCCGCGAGCGGTTCGAGAGGCTGGCGAAACTGCGCCGCGGGCGTCAGGGGGATCGATGTGGGCGGCGCGGCTTCGGGCGCCTGCCAGCGCGGCAGACGCACACCGCCGGGCTCGCCCGCCGGCTCCTTCGCCGCTCCCGGTTCAGGCCGCGCTTCCGCCTGCCCGCCGCGCTCGGTCTGCGATCGATCGAGCAGAACGAACTGCCGCTCGGACAGCAGGGTCACGCGCTCTTCGAGCCGCCCGATCCTGCGCAACGCGGCCGCGGCCAGGCAAATACCGATGATCGGCAGGCCGACCACCAGCACGATGCCCAGACAGATCAATCCTTCCATCGGTCGCGCCTCGCCCGGGTTCGGACACCCCTGAAGCTCAACGGAGGACTATACCTTTGGCTGCTGGCAGCGGCAATGGGCCGGCCGCCGCCTTGCGCCCCGGATTCATGTGGATGCTTCCGCGGGCAAGCCCGACCGGATTGGTCGGCGGACGGCCCGCGGGTTATACTTCGCCCTTTGCTTCATCCCAGAGGACGCCGCATGAAGGTTCTCATCACCGGTTCGAGCGGACAGATCGGCACCAACCTGGCCCTGCGGCTGATGGACCGCGGCGACGAGGTGGTGGGCATCGACCGCCGCAGGAACGCCTGGACCGACCGGATCAGGACCCTGCCGATCGATCTCAACCAGGCGTCGGCCGGCGATCTGCCCTCGGAAAAGTTCGATGTCATCGTGCACCTGGCCGCCTACGCCAAGGTGTTCGAGTTGGTCGAGCACCCCGACCGGGCCATGGAGAACGTGCGGATGTGCTTCGCAACGCTGGACTACGCCCGGCGCACGCGGACACCGCTCATCTTCGGCAGCTCGCGCGAGGTCTACGGCGACATCCACCGCCACGTGACCGAGGAAGTTGAGGCCGACTTCGTGGTCGCCGAGAGCCCCTACTCGGCCAGTAAGATCGCCGGGGAGGCCTTCATCTACTCCTTCGCGGAGTGCTACGGGCTGCCCTACCTGGTCTTCCGGTTCAGCAACGTGTACGGGCGGTACGACAACGACCTGGAGCGGATGGAGCGGGTCTTGCCGCTGTTCATCCGCAAGATCGCCAACGACGAGCCGATCGTGGTCTACGGGCGCGAGAAGGTGTTCGACTTCACCTACGTCGACGACTGCATCGACGGGGTCTGCCGCGGCATCGACGCCCTGGTCGCGGGCAAGGTCACCAACCAGACCATCAACGTCGCCTACGGGCAGGGCAGCACGCTGGTCGACGCGGTCAACATCATCGCCCTGGCCCTGGGCAAGGAGCCGAAGGTCAGCTACGAACCGGCCCGGCCCGGCGAGGTGATGCGCTACGTCGCGGACATCTCCAAGGCCAGGCAGCTTCTCGGCTACAGTCCGCAGACGCCGCTCACCGCGGGCATCCCCAAGTCGATCAAGTGGGCCCGGTCGGGCGCGACGATGTGACGGAGTCCGCCGGCGACGCGATGGCTGCGCATTGAACCCATCGCTACCATGCTCGCCTCCCGAGCGCGTGGGCGACGCGCTGCCGCGAAAAACCGAAGGATGCAGCTCATGGCCAAACGCAGGAAACCGCACGTGCTGTACCTGGGCGACTGGGTGTTCCACCTCGGCCCGACGTTCATCGAAACCCCGTTCAACACCACCGAGACCAAGGACTGCGACCTGCACTTCTACGGACAGCGGCTCAAGGAGGCCCTCGAACCGGTGGCCGACGTGACCTGCCTGGCCAACTGGGAGCTGTACCGGCTGCCGCCCGGCAGGCTGGAGTCATACCTGGACAAGTCCAGCGCGGTGATCGTCAGCGACGTCGAAGCCAAGTGCTTCCATCTCTACCCGTCGTTCTTCGACCGGTCGCAGCGCACCGGGCGGGTGGTCACCTACCCCGATCGACTCGGCGCGCTCAGGAGCTGGGTCGCCGGCGGCGGCGGGTTGCTCATGCTCGGCGGATGGCTGTCCTTCTCCGGGGCCCGCGAGGCCGGCGGCTGGCGGCGCAGCGTGATCGCCGACGCCCTGCCGGTCGAATGCCTGGTCGGCGAAGACCTGGTGGAGAGCTCGGCCGGGTTCACGTCGGAGGTGTTGCTGCCGCGTCATCCGCTGGCCAAGTCGCTGCCCTGGCGGTCGTTTCCGCCGCTGTTCGGCTACAACGAGCTGATGGCCCGCCCCGGAGCGGAGGTCATCGTGCAGGTGCGCGAGACGGGGCATCCGCTGGTGGTGGCCGGAGCCCACGGCAAGGGGCGGGTGTTCATCTACGCGTCCGACCCCGCCCCGCACTGGGGCATCAACTTCGAGCGCTGGGCCGGTTACGACCGGTTCTGGCAGCAGGCGGTTCAGTGGGCCCGGGGCTCATGAAGGGATCCGCGCATGCCTGAGATGCCGCCTCTGGAAGCCGCCGCCGCCTCGGTCGATATCACCCCGCCGCTGGAGGTGGGCCTTCTGATGTCCGCGGCCGAGCACCGCTGGGCACCGTTCGAGGGCGTTCGCCGGCCGTTGCTGGCCCGCGTGCTCGTACTCCGGCAGGGACCGTGCACGGTCGTTCTCACGGCGTATGACCTGATCGGAATTGCCGGGGAGGCATTCGGAGGTCTGGAGGAGTTCAAGCGGCGGATCATCGCCGCCTCCGGCCTGCCCATCGGCATCGACCATCTCGTCCTGACCTGCACCCATACCCACTCCGCGCCGGAGACGATCGCGCTGACCGACTTGTATCGCGAGCCTCCGTTCGCCGCCTGGGCCGGGACGCTGATCCAACGCACGGCCGACGCCATCACCACCGCCGCCGCCGGGCTTCAGCCGTGCTCGATGACGGCCGGGTCGGCGAGGCTGCCGGGACACTGCGTGCATCGCCGCATCCGCACCACGCGGGGCGTCCTGCTGAACCATCCGCCGGTGCCGGAGGAGATCGTTCTGTCGCGCGAGGGCCCGGTGGGCGACACCGTGCAGGTGCTGGCCTTCCGCGGCGGCGACGGCCGGCTCATCGCCACGCTGGTCAACGCGACCTGCCACCCGGTCCACGAGATGTGCATCCCGCGGATCGCCCCGGACTTCCCGGGAGAACTGTGTGCCGCCCCGGAGGCGGCTCATCCCGGCGGGGTGGCGCTGTTCATGAACGGCGCGGCCGGCAACATCAACCCTCCGACGGTCTCCGGCGGCGCCGATGACGCCCGCCGCCACGGCGCGCTGCTGGCGGATTGCGCCGGCGAGATCCTGGCCCGCATGAACCCGCCCGGCACCCGGACGACCCACGCCGCGGCGCTGGGCAAACTTTCCACGGCACCGCGCGGGCCGGGCGGCGGAATGGGCCTCGCCCGGCGGGCGCCCGCGCTGCCCGCGCGGACGGAAACCGGCCCGCCGGCCGCGGAACCGATCATCGCCCCGGTGGCGGTGCTGCGGCTGGGACACGTGGCGATGGTGTTCCTGCCCGGCGAGCCGTTCGTCGAGCTGGGCCTCACCATCCGGCGGCGATCGCCGTTCGCGCAGACGCTGGTGGTCGGCTACGCGGAGGACTACATCGGCTACGTCCCCACCGACCAGGCCTTCGCCGAGGGCGGCTACGAGACCCAGGCCGGCCGCTGGTCGCGCCTGCTGCCCGGCAGCGCCGAGCGCGTGGTGGAGGCGGCGATGGAAGCGCTGGAGGAGCTGCGCGCCGGCGACGGACCCACCACATCCCCCGCGGGGTGAGATCAGACCGGGCTGCGGTGGCTTCGTTGTGCGTCACGCAAAGGTTCAGAGGACCAGCGGATG
>CAYVVX010000568.1:0-4066 GCA_964455315.1 uncultured Planctomycetales bacterium
GACCACGTGGGCGTGTTCCTGACCGTACTGGGCATGTGCATCCCCTACCTGGGGTTCATCATCGGGGCCCAGTTTCTCATGTTCAAGATCGCTCCCAGCCTGGCGTACGGCATCGACCGCCCCATCGCCATCCTGGTGCCGGTGGCGATCGGCGTGATCGCCGGATTGGGCGGGCAGGTCAGGTTCTACCGCACCGTGGTGCTGGACGAGACGCGGCGCGACTACGTGCGCACGGCGCTGGCCAAGGGGCTGCCGCTGCCCACGGTGATGTTCAAGCACATCCTCAAGAACTGCATGCTGCCGATCCTGACCAACCTGGTGCTGGCCGTGCCTTTCCTGATCATGGGCAGCCTGCTGCTGGAGTCGTTTTTCGGCATCCCCGGCCTGGGCGATCTGCTGCTGGCCAGCATCAACAAGCGCGATGAGCCGATCATCAGCGGCCTGACTTTTCTTACGGCGTTGATCTACGTGTTCGGCAACCTCGCGACGGACATCAGCTACGCCGTCTTCGACCCGCGTGTGAGGCTCTCATGACGGACTACGCCGCGGCCAGTGATGTCAAGGGGGCGCAGGAGGTGCCGCTGGTCGGGCGCAGCCTGTGGGGCGACGCGTTCCACCGGCTGGCCCGGGACCGCGCGGCCGTCGCCTGCTTTGTCATCATCGTGCTCTACACGCTCATGGCCATCTCTGGAATCTTCTACTTCGAGACGTACATGGCCTCCGGCGACTACGCCATTCGCAACCAGCCGCCCTCGCGGGCCCACTGGCTGGGCACCGACCTGTTCGGGCGCGACGTGCTGCTCAAGACCCTGATGGGCGCCAAGGTGTCCATGACCGTCGGTTTCATGGCCAACATCATCGCGGTGCCGTTCGGCATGCTCATGGGGTTGCTGGCCGGCTACTTCGGGAAGCGGATCGACGATGTGGTGGTGTGGGGTTACACCACGCTGATGAGTATTCCCGGCCTGATGCTGCTGATCGCGCTGAAATACGCGTTCAAGGGCGTGGTGCTGTTTGATGAGCGGCACGTGCGGCTGGGCGGCGGCTGGCAGTTTCCGCCGGAGATCGACCTGTCCGGCATCCACGGGCTGTACCTGGCCCTGGCCGTGGCGAGCTGGATCGGCACCTGCCGGCTGGTCCGTGCGGAGGCGCTGAAGTTGCGCGAGCTGGACTACGTGACCGCCGCCCGGGCCCTCGGTTCGGGGCACCTGCGCATCCTGTTCTATCACCTGTTGCCCAACCTGCTGCACCTGGGCATCATCCTGTTCAGCCTGGGCTTCGTGAACGCCATCATGGCCGAGGTGATCCTGTCCTTCCTCGGCCTGGGCGTCGAGGTGGGCACGCCGAGCTGGGGGACGATGATCGACGCGGCGCGGATCGACCTGGTGGTGGGCAGGTGGTGGGAGGTGACCGGCGCGGTGGCGGCCATGTTCTTCATCGTGCTGGCGTTGAACATCTTCGGCGACCGGCTGCGCGACGCGCTGGACCCGAAGCTGCGGACCTGAAGCAGATGCGTTAGGGTATGGATGGGCGCCGGAATAATTCGGGTGGGTGTAAGTGGGAGTTTTGGGTGAGCACGAGCAACGGTGACACGCTGATCGACGTTCACGACCTGCGGACGTACTTCGAGACCGAGGACGGTGTCGCCCGGGCGGTGGACGGTGTCTCCTGGTCGCTGCCGCGCGGCAAGACGCTGGCTTTGGTCGGCGAGAGCGGCTGCGGCAAGAGCGTCACCGCGCTGTCCATCATGCGGCTGGTGCCCAGCCCGCCGGGCAGGATCGTCAGCGGCGAGATCCGGTTCGAGGGGCAGGACCTGACCCGGCTCAGCGAGAAGCAGATGCGGGCCATCCGCGGCAACCAGATCGCCATGATCTTCCAGGAGCCGATGACCAGCCTCAACCCGGTGTACACCGTCGGCAACCAGATCGTCGAGGCCATCGAGCTGCACCAGAACCTGCGCGGCAAGCCGGCCTGGGATCTGGCCGTCGATACGCTGCGGCAGGTGGGCATTCCGGCCCCCGAGCAGCGCGTGCACGAGTACCCCCACCAGATGTCCGGCGGCATGCGCCAGCGGGTGATGATCGCCATGGCCTTGTCCTGCGATCCGTCGCTGCTGATCGCCGACGAGCCGACCACGGCCCTGGACGTGACCATCCAGGCCCAGATCCTCGACCTGCTTCGCAAGCTGCAGCGCGAGCGGGGCATGAGCGTGCTGCTGATCACACACGATCTCGGCGTGGTCGCGGAGGTGGCCGACGAAGTGTGCGTCATGTACGCCAGCCGGATCGTCGAGCGGGCCGAGGTGACCGAGCTTTTCGCGAATCCGCTGCACCCCTACACACAGGGGCTGTTTCGCTCGATGCCCCGCCTGGGTGAAAGCAAGCATCGTCTGGACGTGATCCCGGGAAACGTGCCCAACCCGCTGCGGCTGCCGGCGGGGTGCAAGTTTGAACCGCGCTGTGCGGTGGGGAACGGCGACCCGCGCTGCGTCCGCGAGGATCAGGAGCTGAAGGAGCTGCGCCCCGGTCATTGGGTGGCGTGCTGGAAGCAGGAGGAGGCCATGGCCAAGACCGGGCAGCCGATGGGCCTCACCGCCGACGGGGCCCGCTCATGAACGGCCCGGCGGGTTTCCAGTCCATGCGGGTGGTGACCTTCGAGAGCCGCCGGTCGGGGCAGATGGCGAGTCTGCTCGAACGCCAGGGGGCCGGCGTGCTGGCGGCGCCGTCGATGCGCGAACTGCCCATCGCGGAGAGCCCACGGGCGCTGGCCTTCGCGGAGGCTCTCCTGGCCGGGAAGATCGACATCGTCGTGTTCCTCACCGGCGTGGGGGCCAAGGCGCTGATGTCCATTGTCGAACCGCACCATCCGCGCGCGGCGGTGCTGGAGGCGCTGCGTGGTGTCACCGTGGCGGTGCGCGGGCCGAAGCCGGTGGCCGTGCTGCGTGAATGGGGCCTGGCCCCGGATCTGACTGCGCCGGAGCCGAACACCTGGCGGGAGCTGGTCAAGGCGCTGGACGGCTGGGGGTCGCTGGCGGGCAAGCGGATCGCGGTGCAGGAGTACGGCGAAAGCAACCAGCGGCTGATCGCGGCACTGAGCGAGCGCGGGGCGTCGGTGGACACGGTGGCGGTATACAACTGGGCGCTGCCGGAGGACGTCGGGCCCATGCACGAGGCGATCAACGCGATCATCGCCGGCGAGGTCGGGGCGGTGGCATTTACCTCCGCGCAGCAGGTGCGCAACGTGCTGCGGGTGGCCGCGGACGCGGGCCGGGAGGCTCCGCTGCGCGATGCGCTGCGTAGGGTGGTCATTGCCTCCATCGGCCCGACCTGCACGGAAACGCTCGTCGATCTCGGGCTGGGGGCCGATTTCGAGCCGGATCGGACCAGGATGACCGACCTGGCCAGGGGCCTGGGCCGCGAAGCCGCCGATCTGCTGGCCCGCAAGCGGGCGTCGCACGAAACGGGCGTGGACACCTCGGCGATGAAGCGGGTCGAAGTCGTCTGGCCGCCGCCGAAGTCCTGCCCCGGCGATGACCCGCTGCATGACAGCGCCTTTCTGCGGGCCTGCCGACGCGAGAAGACCGACTACACGCCCATCTGGCTCATGCGCCAGGCGGGCCGCTACCAGCGGGCCTACCGCGAGCTGCGCGAGCGGGTGTCGTTCCTGGAACTGTGCCGGACGCCGGAGCTGGCCGCGGAGGTGACCCTCTTCGCGGTCGATCAGCTCGGCGTGGACGCGGCCATCATCTTCGCGGACATTCTGCTGATCGTTGAGCCGATGGGCGTGGGACTCACCTTCAACAAGGGCGAGGGCCCGCATATCGAGCGCCCGGTGCGCGAGGCGAAGGATGTCGAAGGGCTGAGTGAAGTTGATCCGGAGGCGCTGTCGTATGTCTACGACGCGGTGCGGCTGACCCGGCGGGCGCTGCGCCCGGACATCCCGCTGATCGGCTTCTGCGGGGCGCCGTTCACGGTGGCCAGCTACATGATCGAGGGCGGCTCCAGCCGGCACTTCGAGCAGACCAAGGCGCTGATGTACCGCGACCCGGGATTGTGGAACGCGCTCC
>CAYVVX010000569.1:0-4058 GCA_964455315.1 uncultured Planctomycetales bacterium
CGGTTCTTCAAGCAACGGCAGACATCCGTTTCCCGGAATCCCCGCGATCACCGACGGTGCCGGAGCCGTCGTCTGGGTGGATACGCACATCACCCAGGCGGCCTGCGCCTACCCGATCACGAGTTCCACCACCATGGGTGGCGGCTACTCGGCGGCGGTGGCCAACGGGCAGCGCAACCTGTGGGGTGAAAAACTCCTCTTCATCGAGCCCGAAAGCGAGCATTCCTCCGCCTCCTCCTGCGAGGGCTTTGCCCTGGCCGGCGGGCGCGTGACGAATTTCACGAGCGGGCAGGGGCTCGTGCTCATGAAGGAGGTGCTCTACACCATCAGCGGCAAGCGCCTTCCCATCGTCTTCCACATCGGCGCGCGGGCCCTGACCAGCCACAGCCTCAACGTGCATGCCGGTCACGACGACGTCATGGCCTGCGCGGACACCGGATGGGGCATCCTGTTCGGGCGGAATCCCCAGGAAGCGGGCGACCTGGCCCTGATCGCGCGGCGCGCGGCCGAGGCCTGCCAGTCGCCGTTCATGAACGTGCAGGACGGCTTCCTCATCACCCACACCGTCGAGAACACGCTGCTCCCCGAGAAGGAGTTCATGAAGGAGTACATGGGCCGCCCGCAGGAGCGCATCCTGAACCTCTTCGACGTCGCCCATCCGATGATGTCCGGCGTGGTGCAGGATCAGGACTCCTACATGAAGGGCAAGATCGCCCAGCGCCACTATTACGTGCACATGAAGCCGGCCCTGCTCGAGGCCATGCGCGTATTCGGCGAGGCGACCGGGCGGAAGTACGAGCTGGTCGAGTCCTACCGCATGGAGGATGCCGAGTTCGCCATCGTGGGCATGGGCTGCATGATGGAGACGGCCAAGCCGACGGTGGACTACCTGCGAAGCCAGATGAATCTCCGCGTCGGCGCGGTCAACGTCTGCAGCTATCGACCCTGGCCGGGTCCGGAGATCGTCCGGGCGCTCAGGAATGTGAAGGCGTTCACCGTCGTCGAGCGCATGGACGATCCGCTGTCGCCGGCCAATCCGCTGATGCGCGACATCAAGACCTCGTTCCTCGATGCCCAGTTGCGGCTGGAGGAGTTTCGCGCCGCCGGCGTGACCGTCGACGCGCTTCCGCTCATGCTTCAGTGCTCCGCCGGCCTGGGCAGCCGCGACATTCGACCGGGGCACTTCATCGGCCTGGTTCAGAACATGCGGCAGGCCATCCAGGGCAATGATCACAAGGAATACTGCACGGTCGGGATCAAGCACGAAACCGCCATCGACCCCCCGATCGATCCGGACGTCCGACCCGAGGGCGCCTATTCGATGCGCGGACATTCCGTCGGCGGATACGGAAGTGTGACCACCAACAAGGTCATTGCCACACTGATGGGCGACCTTTTCGGCCTCCATGTGCAGGCCTATCCCAAGTACGGCTCGTCCAAGAAGGGGCTTCCGACGACGTACTATCTCACCGTGGCCCCGTCCAAGATCCTGACCCACTGCGAGCTCGAGCACGTCGAGTTCATTCCGCTCAACGACGTGAACGCGCTCAACCTCGGCGATACCCTGCGCGGACTGGCCGACGGCGGGACCATCTTCCTGAATTCCTCGAAGCTGACACCGGAGGAGGTCTGGGAGGATGTGCCCCTGTGGGCCCGGCGCCGACTCCGTCAGAAGAATGCCCGGATCATGGCGTTGGACACGTTCAAGATCGCCGACGAGGTGGCCACCAATCCCGAGCTGCGTATCCGCATGATGGGTGTGGCGTTGCTGGGCGTTTTTCTGAAGGCAACGCCTTTCGCCCGGCGCAACAGCCTGGGCTTCGAGCAACTTATGGAGGGCGTCGAGAAGGCCGTGCGCAGGTACTGGGGAAAGCGGGGTGAGCAGGTCGTCGCTGACAACCTGACCTGCATCCGGCGCGGCTACCAGGAGGTGGTTGAGGTGCCCCGCGAGCTGATCGCGGACACCTCGCTCGATGAAACAGCCTCCGGTGCGCTGCCCGTGGTGTCGTGAACATGTGAGCCGCGTTTCAGGCGGGTCCGCCCGCCCCCCAGCAGGAGACCGTCATGGCGATCAGTCCGGCCAGGCTGCCCCATACCGCTGACGAAGTCGTCGACGCCGCGAATTTCTTCGATCGCGTCCTGCCCCTGTACGAGCACGGCGTCGGCGATGTCGAGCTGGAAGCCGATATCGACACGGCCCGCTCGGTGATCCCGGCCGGCAGCGGCGGCCCGCGCGATTTCTCGTTCATCGCCCCGGAGATCCCCGAGTTCATCGGTCCCAACTGCGTGGGCTGCATGGAGTGCGTGACCGAGTGCCCGGACACCGCCATCCTCGGGAAAGTGGTCCCGCAATCGAAGCTGGACGCGGCGATGGCTGCCCTCCCCCCGGATCAGCGGGCCCGCTTCGAGGGGGACTGGGCCCGGACCCGCAAGTACTGGCAGACCTACGAGAAACAGGGCAAGGAGCCCGGGTACTTCGGCATCTTCATCGACCCGACCAAGTGCAAGGGCTGCGCCGAGTGCGTGCAGGTCTGCGACGACAACGCCCTGCGCATGATCAAGAAGACCGACGTCAACATGCCGCTGTTCCGCGAGAAGTTCGACCACTTCCGCTCGCGCGGGCCGACCCCGCCGGAGTACATCAACGAGAAGGTACTGGCCGATATGATGCTCGCGGATTCATCTCTCCAGTACGTCGGCGGGGCGGGCAGCTGCGCCGGCTGCGGCGAGGCCTCCGTGTTGAGAATGTTCATCGCCGCGACCTGCTTCAAGCATGGGCCTGAGAACGTCGGGCTCATCGCCGCCACGGGCTGTAACACGGTGTACACCTCTACCTACCCGTACAATCCCTACACTCTGCCGTGGGCCAACTCGCTGTTTGAGAACGCCCCGACCTTCGCCATGGGCGTCCGTGCCAGGTGGGATCAGCAGGGCTGGGAGAAGAAGCGGCTGTGGGTCATCGGCGGCGACGGCGCGATGATGGACATCGGCTTTCAGTCGCTCTCGCGCATGCTCATGAGCGGCATGGACATCAAGGTCATCGTGCTCGACACCCAGGTCTACTCTAACACCGGCGGGCAGGCCTCCACCTCCACCTTCATGGGCCAGAACACCAAGATGAGCGTTCACGGCAGGGAAATCGCCGGCAAGACCGAACGCCGCAAGGAGCTGGCCCAGATCGTCATGGCTCATCCCGACGTGTTCGTCGCCCAGACCACCGCCATGCACATCAATCACTTTTACAAGGCGGTGCTGCGGGCCAACGAGTACAAGGGCCCCGCGGTGATCATCTGTTACACCACCTGCCAGCCCGAGCACGGCGTGGGCGACCACCTCGCCGGCGAGCGGGCCCGACTGGCCGTTGATTCGCGCACCTTCCCGCTCATCTCCTACGATCCCGAGGCCGGCGAGCGGATACGCGACCGCCTGAGCCTCAAGGGCAACCCCGTGCCGGACAAGGACTGGTACGTCAATCCCAAGACCGGTGAACGCGTTGACTTCATCGCCTTCGCCCGCGGCGAGGGTCGATTCGAGAAGCATTTCGACGCCGAGGGCACCGCGTCATCCGCGCTGCAGCTTGCCAACGAGGATCGTCGCCGTAACTGGCGGATGCTCCAGGAGATGGCCGGAATCGAGCCCGAGGCGTCAACCGCGCCTGCCGGGGGGTGAGTTCACGTGCTGTACCCGCCGGCCGGGGCTGTCGGACGATTCGTCCAGGTCACGATGGCTTGCGCTCCGCTTCGTCGGACCGAGTCCGCTCGCGCAGCCGCCGGGCCTGCTCATGCATCGCTTCGTGTGCGGACGAGAACGACTTCCATAACCCTTCCAGCCGGCTCGACGTCGGCAGCTCGGGTGACCGCAACAGATGATGACGAATGTGGACCGAGAACGCCTGGTCGCTGCCGAAGGTTCGGTGGTCAGGCCCGGGGTACAGGATGTAGTCCATCGCGTTGCCCTCCATGCCCTGGGTGAGGGCGGCACAGCCGGACTCCTCGATCAGGATCACCGAACGCCATCCCGCTTCCGAAGCGTGTGATACCAGCACCGGGTGGTGCCAG
>CAYVVX010000570.1:0-4049 GCA_964455315.1 uncultured Planctomycetales bacterium
GCCTCACCCTGGTAGCGGGCGTCCCTGGCCCGCAGGTCGTGAAACTGGCTGGCCGCATCGAACTTGCCGGTCAGCAGCCCGCGGGCCATCGGGCCGTAAGCCATCACACCGATCCCATACTCGCGGCAATAGGGAAGCAGATCCTCGCGTGCCTGGCGCTCGAGCATCGACAACTCCGGCTGCAGGCAGTCCACACCGCCGTGGCGCCGGGCCTCGGACAGCTCCTCGATGCCGAAGTTGGACACCCCCACCGCGCGGATCTTGCCCTGGCTCCGCAGCAGCGACAGCGTTTCCATGGTCTCGGCCAGCGGTGTGTGCGGGTCCGGCCAGTGAATCTGGTACAGGTCGATGGTTTCGACGCGGAGTCGTCGCAGGCTAGCCTCGCACTCGCGCAACACCGAATCGCGCTGAAGACACCGGTCCTTGCGCCCGCCGGGCAGCCGCCACACGAGCCCGCACTTGGTGGCAATCACGGCCTGCTCGCGCCGGCCCGCGACCGCCTTGCCCACGATCTCCTCGCTGTGCCCGCAGCCGTACGCCGCCGCGGTATCGATCAGGTTGATCCCCTCGTCGAGCCCGCGCTGAATCGCGGCGATGGACTCGTTGTCGTCCACCGGCCCCCAGAAGTCGACATCCCCGCCGATGGCCCAGCAGCCCATGGCCACCACGGAGACGTTGAGTTCGGTGTTTCCAAGTCGGCGGTATTCCATGCCCGGATCAACCCTCCCGGTCGCGCCGCTGGATGCGGCGGATGCTGCAGGATGTCTGGGGTGTTGCTGTTCCGGCAAGCCCATGGCCGTGCCGGCGGCATCATCCGCGGGATCAAGGTCCGCGGGCGTCGGCGAAGGCAGTGTATCCCGGCGGGCAAGGGGGGACAAGCCCAGACCCGCGACGAAGGTGACTGGTCAACCCTCTCGAAGCAGGGCATGGAAGCCCATTTGCTCAAAATGGTGATCGTGCGTGAAAGCTTCGATGATCCCCTCCTGTCGCATGACCAGGAAGGAGGCACAGTCGGTCAAGCTCCAGTCCTTGTCAACTCGATCATTGAAAAGCTGGGCGGCGGACCAGAATTGATCGCTCGTTTGAGGAACGATCGTGACGCGTTCATTCGCGCGGAGCCCGGAAGTAAACGCCGACGCCGCGCGGCGCAGGGCGGCACCGCGCGAACCGAGATCGTTCATGAACTCCGCCAAAACCATTTCGGTGGTGACGATTCGGCGGGATCGATCAGACGCCTCGAGACCACGGGCTCGCTGGTGGAGAGAGTCTCGGGGATTGAGCAGGGCAATCCAGAACCCGGTGTCCGCGAACGCGTGGCTCAATCAATCCTCACGAGGATAGCCGTACCGATGATGCTCGAAGTTCCGAGCCAGGTCCGCGGGGAGCCGGGACCATTCCGTGTCCGGCACACTCGCCGCGACAGCATCGGCAAGGTCGGCCAGGCTTGAATTCGAAATGGACGGTTCCTTGGGTTCAGCCGCTGCATGCGCAGCAAGGTAACCCTCGAGTGCTTCACGCAGAACCTGGGAAGGAGAAACACCGCGTCGCCTGGCGCACTCCTCAACCTTCTCGCTGGTTGCGATGTCGAGTTGTACCCGTTGATCGGCCGACATGTTCCAACTCCACCCACAAGAATAACGTGGATCCCTCGACGCGGCAGATTCCTTCAGGAACCAACTCCCATACCACACCATACCAAAAGGAGTCCGTGGCATTCAAGCCAACGGGCTCCATTCATGGAATGGGACATCCAGCACAAGTAGCCTACGTCGCCTCGCCCACGTTGCCCGCGGCGACCGGGGCTCCCGGGCTTTCGACCGCGCTGTCCGCGACCGACTCGAAGACCAGCTTCTTCTCGCCGTCCTCGATCTCCTTCGCGGTGACCTTCAGGCGGGTCTCGCCCTTGTACTCGCCGCGGAGAATGGCCTCGCTGAGCGGATCCTCCAGCTTGTTCTCGATCGACCGGCGCAGCGGGCGGGCCCCGAACTTCTCGTCGGTGCCCTGCTCGATGAGGTAATCCTTGGCGGCCTGGTCGAGCTCGATCTTCAGACCCTGCTGGGCCACGCGCTTGGCGACCTTGGAGATCTCCAGGTCCACGATCTTGATCAGATCCTGGTGGTTCAGCTTGTGGAAGACCACCAGCTCATCCACGCGGTTGATGAACTCGGGGCGGAAGTAACGCTCCACCTCGCCGCGCAGGACGGTCTTCATCTTCTCGTAGCTGACCATCTCGTCGCGCTTGCCGAAGCCGAAGTCCGACTGGTTGGTGATCCGGTCGGCGCCGATGTTGGAGGTCATGATCAGGATGGTGTTCTTGAAGTCCACGTGCCGCCCGAAGGAGTCGGTCAGCCGGCCTTCCTCCATGATCTGCAGCAGCATGTTGAACACGTCCGGATGGGCCTTCTCGATCTCGTCGAGCAGCACCACGCTGTAAGGCCGGCGGCGGATGCGCTCGGTGAGCTGCCCGCCCTCTTCGTAGCCGACGTAGCCCGGAGGCGCGCCGATCAGCCGGCTGACGTTGTGCTTCTCCATGAACTCGGACATGTCCAGGATGACCAGGGCGTCCTCGTTGCCGAACATGAACTCGGCCAGGCACTTCGCCAGGTAGGTCTTGCCCACGCCGGAGGGCCCGATGAAGATGAAGCTGCCCATCGGGCGGTTGGGATCCTTCAGGCCGCTGCGCGAACGGCGCACCGCCCGCGACACCGCATGGATCGCCTCGTCCTGGCTGATCACGCGCTTGTGCAGCTCGTCCTCCAGCCGCAGCAGCCGCTGGATCTCGTCCTTCTCCAGCCGGGTCAGCGGAATGCCGGTCATGCTGGCGACCACCTCGGCGATGATCTCCTCGTCGACGACGCCGTCGACCTCCTTGGCCCGGTCGCGCCACTCGCGCTGCATCTCGTCCTTGCGCGAACGGCTCACCTCGGCCTTGTCGCGCAGCTCGGCGGCGCGCTCGTAGTCCGCGTTCTTGACCGCCTCGTCCTTCTCCATGAGCAGTTTTTCGATTTCCCGCTCGATCTCGGTGAGGTTCGGCGGCTTGGTCATCGACTTGAGCCGCACGCACGCGCCGGCCTCGTCGATGACGTCGATGGCCTTGTCCGGCTGGACCCGGCCGGTGATGTAGCGGTTGGACAGCTCGACGGCCTGGCCCAGCGCCCCGTCGGTGATCTGCACGCGATGGTGAGCCTCGTAGCGGTCGCGCAGGCCCTGCAGGATCTGGATGGTCTCGTCCTTGTTGGGCGGCTCGACGATGATCTGCTGGAAGCGGCGCTCGAGGGCCCCGTCCTTCTCGATGTACTTGCGGTACTCGTCGAGCGTGGTGGCGCCGATGCACTGGATCTCGCCGCGGGACAGGGCCGGCTTGAGCACGTTCGAAGCGTCGATGGCCCCCTCCGCGCCGCCGGCGCCGACCAGCGTGTGCAGCTCGTCGATGAACAAAATCACGTTCTTGGCCCGGATCACCTCGTTCATGACCGCCTTGATCCGCTCCTCGAACTGGCCGCGGTACTTGGTGCCCGCCACCATCATGGCCAGGTCCAGCACCACGATCCGCCGGTCGGCCAGGATCTCCGGAATCTCCCCGCTCATGATCTGCTGGGCCAGCCCCTCGACGATCGCGGTCTTGCCCACGCCCGCCTCGCCGAGCAGCACCGGGTTGTTTTTCTGACGGCGGCAGAGGATCTGAATCACCCGCTCGATCTCGCGCTGCCGCCCGATGACCGGGTCCAGCTTGCCCTCGCGGGCCATCTCGGTCAGGTCGCGCCCGAACGAATCCAGTGCCGGGGTCTTGCTCTTGCCCTTCTTGACCTCGCCGCTCGGGGCGCTGGGCTCCTCGCTCTCGATGCCGGCGCCGAGCAGGTTGAGCACCTCCTCGCGCACGTCCTCGAGCTTGAGCCCCAGGTTCATCAGCACCTGGGCGGCCACCCCGTCCTGCTCGCGGAGCAGACCCAGCAGCAGATGCTCGGTGCCCACGTAGTTATGATTCAGGCTGCGGGCCTCCTCGATGGCGTACTCGATGACCTTCTTGGCCCGCGGGGTCTGCGGGAGCT
>CAYVVX010000571.1:0-3494 GCA_964455315.1 uncultured Planctomycetales bacterium
ATCGCCGCTCACCTCGTCGATCGGGGGCACCGCCGCATCGGTTTCCTGTACGGGCGCTGGTCCTGCGTGGTGGAGGACCGCCGGCAGGGGGTCGCGGCCGAGCTGGCGGCGCACGGCCTGCCGGCGCCGGAGGTCCGCAGCCTGTCTCCCGAGGAGCGGCTGCGCACCGGGGGCAGCTACGATGTGACCTCCATGCTGAGCGACTGGATCAGTGCCACTCCGCCGGTTTCCGCGGTGGTGTGCAGCTCGGATTACGCCGCCCGCATTCTCTACGAGCATGCCGACGGCATGGGAATCAGCATTCCGGACGACATCGCCGTTACCGGCTTCGACGATTCCTCCTTCGCGGCACTGCTGGCGCCGCCCCTGACCACGGTCAGGATCTCCTATGCCGATCTCGGGCGCAGCGCTGCCGAACTGCTGATCGGACAACTCAACGATGGGCAGCGCCCGCCGCGGCTGCTCATGTCCCGCGGCGAGCTCATGGTCCGCGGTTCCTGCCGGTATGTGTCTCAGCAGGGGGCAGGTGGCTGAGCGGCCTGCTTGCGCTGTAGACCTTCCCCCGATGTCCCTTCTCCGGCGTGGGCTGCCCGGTCCGCGGCATCCATTCGGCATCCGGTCTGGACCCCGGCCCGCGGACGGGTATCATGGCGCCCATGTGATCACCGGCGCGGTCTTGTCCGGCGGTCGAAACCAGCAAACTGCGCAGCGGCCGGCGGTTCTCCGCAGAGAGAACACGGCAATCCTCTCGGTACCTTGAAGGAGTAGAGGCATGGCTCCCGGCGAACATGATGGAGGCGCGATGCCGCGTCGAGATTTTCTCAAGAAATCGGTGGTGACCGCCGGGGCGATTTCCGCCGGCGGCGCCGGGGCCGCGTCGAATGAGGCCCTGGCCGCCCGGGGCGACGCTCCTTCCTGGGGCGAAAAGGCGGCGACGTCGCCGGTGGGCGCGGTCAGTTCGCGTGGTCGGAAGTTCAACAGCCCCTACACCGGCGAGCATCTCAACCACGTCGCCTTCCCGCTGGGCGGGATGGGCGCCGGCATGATCTGCCTGGAAGGGACCGGGGCGCTGTCCCACGTGTCCCTGCACAACCGCCCGGAGATCTTCAACGAGCCGTTGACCTTCGCCGCGGTGTGCATCAAGGGCGAGCCGAACAAGGCCCGCGTGCTGGAAGGCCCGGTGCCGAAGTGGAAGGCGTTCGGTCGCCGCGACACCGGCAATGGTGCCGGCGGAAAGAGCTGGGGATTACCGCGCTACCGCGACGTGAGCTGCGACATCCGCTTTCCCTTCTCCGTTATCGAATTGTCCGACCCGGACATGCCGCTGTCGGTGCGGCTGACCGGCTGGAGCCCCTTTGCGCCCAACGACGCGGACGGCGCCTCCTTGCCGGTGGCGGGGCTGGAATACACTTTCATCAATAAGGGTAACAAACCGGTCGAGGCTGTCTTCTCTTTCAACTCGCGCAACCTGGTGGCTATCGGCAACCAGCGCAATGAGGTGAAGCGCGGTCATGACGGACTCCTGTTCCAGCAGGTGCCGCCTGACGACAAGCCCTGGGAGGCGGGGGCGTTCCACGCCTCGGTGGATGCCGCAGAATACAAGATCAACGCGGCGTGGTTTCGCGGCGGCTGGTTCGACCCCCTGACCATCGCCTGGAAGGACGTGGCCGACGGGGCCTGCCACGAGCGCGAAGGCGTGGGCATGGAATCGCCCGCGCCGGGCGGCACGCTGTTTGCCCCCATCACCGTGCCGGCGGGCAAAGAGATGACGGTGGCCCTGCGGCTGTGCTGGTATTCCGGTCAGTCCGACAAGCGCTTCGGCAAGGACGTCGAAGGCGCCCCGGCGCCCGGCACCTACCAGCCGTGGTATTCCGGGCGGTTCAAGGATATCGGCGAGGTCGCGGCCTACTGGCGCGACAACTACGCGAAGCTCCGTGCTGCCTCGAAGAAGTTCAGCGATTGCTTCCACGACATGACCCTCCCGCCGGAGGTGATCGAGGCGGTCGCGGCCAACCTGACCATCCTCAAGAGCCCCACCGTGCTGCGCCAGTCGGACGGGCGGATGTGGTGCTACGAGGGTTGCTCCGACGACAAGGGCTGCTGCCACGGTTCCTGTACGCACGTGTGGAACTACGCCCAGGCGCTGCCGCACCTGTTCCCGGCTTTGGAGCGGACCCTGCGCGAGACGGAATTCGAGGTGTCGCAGGATGACAAGGGCCACCAGGCCTTCCGCACCTCGCTGCCCATCCGACCGCAGATCCACGACTTTCACGCCGCGGCCGACGGGCAGCTCGGCGGGATCATGAAGGTGCATCGCGAGTGGCGGATCGGCGGCGACAAGGCCTGGCTGGGCAAGCTGTGGCCGAAAGTGAAGGCCAGCCTGGACTACTGCATCGAGGCCTGGGATCCCAGGCACAAGGGTGTGACCGAGGAGCCTCACCACAACACCTACGACATCGAGTTCTGGGGCCCGGACGGGATGTGCACCAGTTTCTACCTGGGCGCCCTGGCCGCGGCCGTGAACATGGGCAAGGCCCTGGGCGAGGACGTCTCCGGCTACGAGTCGCTGCTGAAGAAGGGCCTGGAGCAGATGCACTCCACCCTGTACGACGGCGAGTACTTCATCCAGAAGATCCAGTGGGAGGGACTGCGGGCCGACAACCCGGTCAAGGTCTCCGGCTATCACAACAACTACTCCCCGGAAGCGCTGGAACTGCTCAAGAAGGAAGGGCCCAAGTACCAGTACGGCACCGGCTGCCTTTCCGACGGCGTGCTTGGCGAATGGATGGCGATGGTCTGCGGCGTGGGCACGGTGCTCGACCAGAAGAAGGTTGCCAGCCACCTCAACGCCATCCACCGCCACAACTTCAAGAAGGATCTCTCCGACCACGTCAATCCGCAGCGCCCGGCGTACGCCATCGGCGGCGAAGCGGGGCTGCTGTTGTGCTCCTGGCCGAAGGGCGGGGCGCTGTCGCTGCCGTTCGTGTACAGCAACGAGGTGTGGACCGGGATCGAGTACCAGGTCGCGGCCCACCTGATGCTGCTGGGCATGGTCGAGCAGGGGCTGGAGATTGTCCGCGGTGTGCGCGACCGCTACGACGGCGTGATCCGCAACCCGCTCAACGAGTACGAGTGCGGGCACTGGTACGCGCGGGCCATGGCCTCCTACGCGCTGTTGCAGGGACTCTCCGGCGCCCGCTATGACGCGGTGGACAAGGTCCTTCACCTGGATCCGCGGCTCAAGGGCGACTTCCGCTGCTTCATCTCCACCGCGACCGGCTACGGCACCGTCGGCGTGAAGGGCGGCCAGCCGTTCCTGGATGTGGTCGAGGGCAGGATCGAGGTCCGCGAGATCAAGCACGCCCGGGAGGCATGACGCCCGGGCTGCCGCCAGCGGCTCGAACGGGCTCCGGAAAGGATCATGGAACCGCCCACCAACGAAGAACTCGGACTCAACGAGAAGGGCTTTCCGCCCACCGACGCGACCGGCGACG
>CAYVVX010000571.1:3504-4030 GCA_964455315.1 uncultured Planctomycetales bacterium
GATCGAATGGAACCTGCGATTGACGCCGGCCGAGCGGGTGCGCCATGTGAACGCCATCCGTGAGTTCAGCGAGGCCGCCCGCCGGGACAGGTTTCGCCGCTATGGATTCGATCCTGCGGAGCCTCCGCCCATGGAATAGCGCGGGCATGTCGCGGGTTCTGCTCCCCAGGAGGGGAGCGTGATGTCCGCGGTTGACCACTGCCGCAGGCATTCCTACAATCCGGCTGTTCACGGCGGAGTGAGCGTGCTTCTTTCGCCGTTGAGAACGTTTACACGAACGGAGGTATGGCCTATGGCCGGCGATCACACCAGGGAATTCACCGAGGACAACTTCGAGCAGGAGGTTCTGCAGGCCTCCGAGCCGGTGCTGGTCGACTTCTGGGCCGAATGGTGCATGCCGTGCAAGGCGCTGGCCCCGACCATCGACGACCTGGCCAGCCACTATGCCGGCAAGGTCAAGGTCGGCAAGGTGGACACTGACGCCAACCAGTCGTTGTCGGCCAAGTTCGGCATCAGCGCCATCCCG
>CAYVVX010000572.1:0-4029 GCA_964455315.1 uncultured Planctomycetales bacterium
TCCGCTCCAGCGGCTCATCCATCGGCTGCGGCACCGACGGCACGACGATCCGCCGGCCGTCCGTCCAGGCATTGTCGCCCCGGCAGACGACCTCGATCCCGTACTGCTCGACGAGCGTGCGAGCCAGCCGCTCCAGCTCGCCTTCAAACAGGGTTCGCATGACCCATGCTCCTTCTCGCGATGCGCGCAGAAAAAAGGCCACGCCCGCCGGCATCGCGATGGAGCGGGGCGTGGCCTGCTGATATCGATTCAGCGGTCCCTCAGGAGGCCCGCTGTGGTGGTATAATGACAACTGCCGACGAGGCAGGCCGTGCCCTTGACGCTGCTTGCGGAGAGTCCTTCGTGAAGAAGAAGCAGACGCCCACGATCTGGTCCGATGACCCCGTCGTGCAGGAGGTCCGCCGCGCCCGCGACCGGCTCTGGGAAGAGGGCGGCGGCACGATTGAGGGGCTCATGCGCGTTGTGAAAGCCAAGGCCGCGAAGGTTCGATGTGGAAGGAAGTCGAACCGCAAGACGAAGTCGTAGGCTGCTGTAGCGCACTTGTATGCTTGGATCGCGACGGAGCGGGGGTGGCCTGTACGACTACGATCACTCCGGGCGATCATGGATGATCACATCCACGAGGTTGAGGTATTGGCTGATGGCAAAGGGAGGGTCGTTGCTCTTCATGGAGACGGATGTGTGCAAGCGCTACGGCCACGAACCTCCGACGCGCTGGAACAGTCACCAGAGGCGATGAAGCACACCGCGTGATCGACTATGCCAGCTGACTCCTCCAGTAGTCGGGATCGCGATGAAGATGCATGACCGCGAGAACGTAGATGTCCTCGCCCTCCTGAGCGTACAGGACCCCGTAGGGAAACCGGTTCATCCGGGATCGGCGAAGATCTCCTTCCAGTATCGGCCAGGCCAGCGGGTGCGTAATGATCCGCTGAAGAGCGGCGTACACTTCAAGAGCGAACTCGTAACCCAGCCCGGTTCTGCACTCTTCGTAGTAGTTGATGGCTTCGAGGAACTCCTCCTCCGCCTCGGGATGGAAAGACCAGTTCACGGAGCAAAGCGTTCCCAGATGCGGGCGAAGACCTCCGTGCCGGGGACGGCTTCGACCTGTCCGGCCCGAAGTTCCGCCAGTCGCCGTGTAGCCACCTCGGCCCACTTCCGGTCGATGTCGGATTCAGGCGGATTGAGGGACTTGAGGATGGAGTCAGCGATGAAGACCCGCTGTTCAACCGGTAACGAAGTCACTTCTGCAATGAGTTCGTCTGCTTTCACAACCAAATACTCCCGTGGAGCTTCCCCGTTCATCTACTGTACCCAACCGGCTCCATCGAAACAATCGGATCAGCCATGTCAGCATAAACTTGACCGCTCTTCGAGCCAGGCAGAGGCCTGAGGGTCAAGTTTTGCTTCCGCCGCGTACGCCAACGCCTGGGAGATGTCGTCCTGTTCAAGATCAGGATAATCGCTGAGTGTCTCTGCGTTGCTCTCACCTTCGGCCACCAGGCCAACGACGGTGGCAACCGGAATGCGCAGTCCGCGAATGCACGGCACGCCGCCCATCTGGTCTGGATCGATGGTGATGCGGTCAAATGCGGCCATGGATCAGGCCTTTTGGGCAAAAGGTAGCTTACATCATTGTATCCCGATGTGGGCCACCCTTCCAACCCGGAACCCTGAGCCCCAGACGGGGAACGGCTCCACATCAGGACATCACGGTCACCTGGCAAACGGCCCCACATGATGATCGAACGTATCGGCGATCACCTTGCGGTCCTCGGCCGGGGCCTTGTTGAGCACGCAGACGGTCAGGGCGTGGGCGAACGCGTTGCCGCGGGACAGCCGCGCGCACAACGCCAGCGATCGCCGCGTGGTCACCACGGTGGTGAGCTGCTCGGCGGCATGGGCCTTGCGCAGATCCTCGGCCGCCTTGACCATGCAGGTCAGCAGATCCTTGGGCACCGCCGGGTGCCGGGCACGCAGCAGCTCCACCTCCTGCGCCGCCCCAGTGCCAAGGGGTGCTGCAATTCATTCGCGCATGAATCCGCCGCATATCGCATCCAGGGTGATCTGCCGTCCCGGCACACCTCCACAAAAGGGAATTAATTAACCCCTCAGGCCTTTTGCTTACTCCCGGAGCACGATGCGACCATCGTCGCGGTCCCGATGACTGCGCGTAGCGGCGGCCCTGAATGAAACTCAGTGGTTTTGTTCTTGCGATACGCCGTACCATGCGGTAACATTCAGCGGTTCGGGTTGACCTGTTGACGCCCGCCCACTTGCGATGCATCGATCCGTGTATGGCAAGTCGCCATGTGCGACCCGGGGGCAGGGTGAATTCTTCTCCCCAGTCCGGCAGCGAGCCGGCACCTACGAGTCTGAGCTTCAGAATCTTCTAGCTCTCCAAGGAGTTCCACATGAGACAACCTTTGAAGGCATGGGCGTTCGCCGCCTGGCTGGCACTGCCGTTCATCGCGGAAGCGCAGTCCACACTTCAGTACCAGGGCGTTCTGGAGCACAACGGCGTACCGGTCACGGCGGTGATGGATTTCAACGCGACACTCTGGGATGCGGACACCATCGGCAACCAGGTCGGCCTGCAGGCGTCCGATGAGAACGTACAGGTCAGCGAGGGTCTCTTCATCATCGACCTCGATTTCGGTCCGGGCGCGTTCAATGGCTCGCCCCTGTGGCTGCAGATCGGCGTGCGCCCGGATGGCGGCGGGGTGTTCACCTCTCTCACTCCCCGTCAACCGATACGGCCCGCCCCGTATGCCCACTATGCCTACTCCGCGTCGAGCGGAGCCGGCGCCTGGTTGCTCAGCGGCAATGACATCACCTATCAGAACGGCAACGTGGGCATCGGGGTTCCCTCACCGCTGGCTCGATTGCACGTGCAGGGCACCGCCCCGAGCGGCTTGAGCCTGAACATCAGTGACATGCTCTTCGCCAATCCCGGTGAGGGTTTCATCGGCATCAATCGCAGCACGGCGATCAACAACGCGGAATACTTCGGCATCACCGCGGATACCAGTGACTATGGGGGTATGTACGTCCAGACCAGCGGCGGCGTCGGAAAGCCCTACTACGGCTATGCGGCCAATAATGTGCGCATGTGGACCTATTATGAAGGGGACACCGGGAAGTGGCATGTCTATAACGCAGGCACGAAGTTCACCATCCAGAGCAATGGCCGGGTCGGAATCGGCACCACCAGCCCGCAGGCCAAGCTCCATGTGAGCGGTTCCGTCGGCGACGGTATCATGTTTCCCGACGGAACGCTGCAGACCACGGCGGCCACGAACTCGGCCAGCCTGTGGAGTGAGAGCGGAAGCGATATCTACTATACCTCAGGGAATGTGGGCATCGGCGACCCCACGCCGGACGCGGCGCTGGATGTCGAGGGAAGTTCGCGAAACGGCTATCTCGGCGGCGGCAGCAACGGCGCCTACGGAGAAAACCCCAACTGGACGTACGGTCTGCTGGGCGGCACGAGCTACGGCGTGTACGGACGGCGTGTGGCTCCGGGTCATTACGGCTACCTGGGCGGTGCCAGTTTCGGAGCCTACGGCGAGCATGGTACGTCGGGCAACTACGGGCGACTCGGTACGACCGATGAGGGCGTTGTCGGGCGGCACGACGCCACGGACAACGCAGGCATCCTGGGCAACGCGGATTACGGGGTGCACGGTGTCAACCCCGGCTCGGGAACATCAGGCTATCTGGCTGGCAGCAGCAACGGTGTCTTCGGAGATAATCCCTCCGCGGGTACGAGCGGCGCGCTGGGAAACGCGCAGTATGGTGTCATTGGTGTGGACGATTCCGGCTCCTACGGCTTCCTCGGCAGCAGCACCATCGGCGTGTACGGATACACGAACAGCGCGACAGGAGCAGGCGGTGTCTTCGCCAACGCCGGCACCGGGCCCGCCCTGATCGCCAATGGTCGCGCCAGAGTTGAGATTCTCGAGATCATCGGCGGGTCGGACCTGGCCGAGCCGTTCGATATCAACAAGACCGACGACATCGAGCCCA
>CAYVVX010000573.1:0-4025 GCA_964455315.1 uncultured Planctomycetales bacterium
CTGGCAGCCGCTCACCCACGGGCGCTGCTTCGCGATGCGGCTGACGCCGGAGTGCCGGCCCTATGCCGGCGCGAACGTCAACCGCGGCACCAACCGCCCGGACGCATGGACCAACCTGTGGATCTCCGATCCGGCCCGCGGCCTGCCCGCCTGGCTCGAGCTGCGCTGGGAGAGCCCGGTCGCGCTCAACACCGTGCAATGCACGTTCGATACCAACACGAACCGGCGCGAGACCCAGCCGTTCTTCCGCTATCCCGACTGCGTCCGGGACTACGCCCTCGAGGCGATGGTGGGCGGCGCGTGGCGGCGGGTGGCGGAGGTCGAAGGCAACTACTTCCGCCGGCGCGAGCACCGCTTCGACACCGTCCGCACCGATCGCCTGCGGCTCAACGTGCTGGCGACCAACGGCGCGCCCTCAGCGCGGGTCTACGAGGTGCGGGCGTACATGGAAGACAGCGCGTGAGGACTCGCGATCGCACCGGGTGAGCGGGATCTGTCCAGTGTGGGACACGCTCGGTGGGTCGCTGCCAAGAACGATTTCGGAGGCAAATCGAAGCTCATCGAATCGCCTCGCCGCACACCCACGAATCAGTGCGGTTCCGTTCGCTGCCACACGCCGTAGACGAAGAACGGGGCGTGTTCCGTGACCCGGGCGTTGGAGAAGGCTCGGAACGCGTCCGCCCGGGCGACGTCGTCGAACAGGTGGAAGCGGTTCAGATGCGGCGTCCAGGTGCGACGGTCCTCGGCGACCGTTTCCGGGTCGTATCCGCAGTTCGACAGGCCGCTCAGGAGCCAGATGTCAGACACGTCGTAACCCAGCAGCGTCCACCCGGCTTCCAGCCGCTCCGGCTCGATGCCCCAGAGCCTGTCATCCCACGTCTTCCGCTCAGCGGGATCGCAGAACTCGAGCAGCACGGTCACGGCCACCACCTGGGAAGGCTTGGACTCGTCCCGGGCCTCGGCCAGCGCCGTCAACATCACGGGCAGGCTGTTCCAAAGCGCCGCATGACAGCCGACCCACCCTCGTGGGGGCTGCCCGTCTTCCCACTCGAATACGGATGACCAGACGTGCGTATCGGTGGACAGGACCTTCTCGACATCGTGGCGAAGGCAGCAGATCTCCATCCATTCAAGCCCCCACGGGTAGGGCTCCTGCCTCCACATCTCGCGGGCATCGAATCCCAACAGCCGTTCATCGGGTCGCATCATGGTTCGGGCTCGATTCGTCCGCCCGCCGGGGCGGGACACCTTCGGAGGGGATGGTTTCCGGGGGTTCCGGTCGCCTGCGGCGACCTCCGCACCCGGCTACACTCCTTTCGCCCCTGCCGGGGCGGAGAAAGACACAGCCGATGCTGCATGTCCATTGCGTCGCAATTAAATGAGGACGCCACCGCCGCGAAACGGTGACGTCCTCTCCGGGATGCCAACTCTACCAGCGAGATTGATCTGAGCTCACGCCTGTCCCCAGAGGGTAATCAGGTCCGTGCCAGGACTCGCTTCCTCGGTCAGCCTTGAACTGCGCCTACTCCCGGATCGGCGGACTGAAGTCGATCCCACCTTTCGCGGTAGATGGCGTCCAACATCAGTCAAGCTTCATCATAGCAATTGGCTCTTGGCGGTCAATTGTATTCTTTCCGGCGAAATTGTACCTCAAAAGCCACGAACGCAGCATTTGCAGGATATTTGATGAAAGTCGCACAAGAGCGACAACGAGGTAAACAACCGATGGCGCTCATGCTTTGCTAGAGGGCCGGAGTTCATTCGCGTTCACACCACATTCTTGGCAACTCTCGGAAGAAACGGCTCGTCCTAGCGAACATGATCCTGAATGAGCGACCTCCAGAGGCAGCTACGCCTCGCTCTGGCCCACCCCTCAGAGACTTTCTCGCTGATCAGGATGCCCACCAGTACAGGCGCAGCACTCCAGATCCCTGACGTGGTGACATGAGCTCCAAACACCCACATCCCACAGCCACTCATACCACTCAATTCCTTCGGAGATGCCTCAAAGGGTGGCTTCGGAAAGCAATCGTTCAGGTCATGATGCCACTTCCCCACCCGCCTAGGACATCGCATGACAAGATCAACCGTCGGCTCAAAGGGTTCCTCCGGAGAGAGTTGGCCCCACTCCGTGATGGGAACGATTCGTCCCTGATAGGTGTAAGCGGCTATAGCGTTTGCGGTCTCACCAATCCTGTAGAAGTATTCACCTGGAAAGCCGACAATGAAGACATCGCCTTCATCGCTGTAGTCACCCAGATGATTCATCGAAAGTGCGCGATTCTCAAGACAGGCAAGGCAAGCGGAAGGTGCGTTCGGGGCTACCTCCAAAATCGCTGCATCCAGGATCTCGTCTCGGATCACGAGCTTGAGTGCAACCTCCTCTTGCCTGGGTGGCCTAGGAACAATGACGAGCTCGTGCAGGGGGCGAACAACATGCGCAGCGGTCGCGATCAGGATTCGGCCTGCATGGCTGATTAAAACACCACTCCCTCCTTCAGACAGATCTGTGCGATCCAGTAATCGAACCGTGGCATCCTTGGCCCTTGTGGCAACCGTGCGTGTTTCTTGATAGATACTTGCCTCGACCCTCAGATTCGGACTCATGGGATATCCTCCGTGACATTTCCAGACAATTGGCAAAGCGGCCGAGGGGGTTTCCCTCGGCCGCTGGTTGGATGGGTGGGATCAGGTTTTTTCTTCGAACTCGGCGTCGATGACGTCCTCGTCCTTCGATGCGGAGCCGGCTCCGGCTTCGCCGGGCGGTTCGCCGGTTCCGCCGGGGGCTGCCCCCCCGCCTCCGCCCGCGGCCGCGGCCTTCTTGGCCGCTTCCTCGTACATGATCCGGCCGATGGACTGCGAGGCGGTCTGGACCTGTTCCATGGACTTCCTGATGGCGTCCTTGTCGTCGCCCTTGAGGGCTTCCTTCAACTGGTTGAGGGCTGACTCGACGTTGCCGCGCTCCTCGGCGGGGACCTTGTCGCCGTGCTCCTTGAGCGTCTTCTCGGTCTGGTAGAGCAGCGAGTCAGCCTGGTTCTTGACCTCGACGGTCTCGCGGCGGGCCTTGTCGTCGGCGGCGTGGGCCTCGGCGTCGCGGCGCATGCGCTCGACCTCGTCCTTGCTCAGGCCCGACGAGCCCTCGATGCGGATGGACTGGGCCTTGCCGCTGGCGTTGTCCTTGGCGGAGACGTTGAGGATGCCGTTGGCGTCGATGTCGAAGGTGACCTCGACCTGGGGCATGCCCCGCGGCGCCGGCGGGATGCCGGTCAGGTTGAACTTGCCCAGCGAGCGGTTGTCGCCGGCCATCTCGCGCTCGCCCTGGAGCACGTGGATGGTCACCTCGGTCTGGGCGTCCACCGCGGTGCTAAAGGTTTCCTTCTTGCTGGTGGGGATGGTGGTGTTGCGCTCGATGAGCCGGGTCATGACGCCGCCGAGGGTTTCGACGCCCAGCGACAGCGGAGTGACGTCGAGCAGCACGATGTCCTGCTTGTCGCCGGAGAGCACCGCGCCCTGCACGGCCGCACCGATGGCGACGACCTCGTCGGGGTTGATGCTCTTGTTGGGCTCCTTGCCGAAGATCTCCTTGGCGAGGCGCTGGACGGCGGGCATGCGCGTCGAGCCGCCGACCAGGACCACCTCGTCGACCTCCTTGGGCGAGAGCTTGGCGTCGGACAGCGCCTTGAGCGCCGGGCCGCGGCAGCGCTCGGTCAGCTTCTCGGTGAGCTGCTCGAACCTGGAGCGGGTCATGGTCTGCTGCAGATGCTTGGGACCGGACTGATCGGCGGTGATGAACGGCAGGTTGATGGTGGTCTCCTGCGTGGTGGACAGCTCGCACTTGGCCTTCTCGCAGGCCTCCTTGAGGCGCTGAAGGGCCATGGGGTCCTTGCGCAGGTCGATCCCTTCCTTCTTGCGGAACTCTTCCGCGACGAAGTTGATCAGCTCCTGATCGTAATCGTCGCCGCCGAGGTGGGTGTCGCCGTTGGTGCTGAGCACCTCGAACACGTTGTCGCCGATGTCGAGGATGG
>CAYVVX010000574.1:0-1028 GCA_964455315.1 uncultured Planctomycetales bacterium
GGCGATGAGGGTTTGACCGCGCGCGTGCGCATGGAAGCACAGACCGACTCCCGTTACGCGGCGCATACCGTGGCTATCAACTTCGGCACACCCACCGAACCGCGATTCGCGGGCAAAGATCAACTGCACGGGACCATCAACGTCCTGAACGGTTTCCTGGTGGCCTCCAGCCTGGCCACCGTGGTTCCGCCGGGCAACTCGTTCGAGGTCATCCCCGACGGCGGCCATCCGCTGATCGCGACGCTGATCGCCGCCGCCGATCCGACCAGCGACACGTATGACGTCAGCGTGGTGACGGTGAACTGCGGGCCGCGTTCCTTCTCTTTCTCCATGGCCGACGCCCTGCGCGAGCCGATCCTGATCGACGATCTCGGCGTGCTGATCGCCGTCGACAAGCAGGTTGCCGACATCGAGTCCTACCGCCGGCGGCTCCGCGAATCGCCGCGCAGGACGGTCTACGAAAGGGTCTTCGACGAGCCCGAGCAGACACTGTCGCGGGCGTGGGACGACATGCCGCTCAAGCGCCCGCTGCTGTTCGTCCACGGGCTGCCCGGCAACCGTAACGCGATGAACTCGCTGCCCAACGGGCAGGTGGCGGTCAGCAACGTCGAGCGCTGGTTCAAGCTCCCGATCAGCGCCAAGGACAGTGAACGCAAGCGGTGGGACGGGCAGGAACTCACCATCGACTTCGGCTTTCCCGAGGACCGGCTGCGCGGCGGGCGCGAGTTGCGCGACGGCTACCTGCCGGTGCTGCGTACCTGGTGGGCGGACGGCGACGTGATGTATGAGCAGTCCTGCGTGCTCGATGCCCTCAGCGGCGACCTTACCGACATTCAGGCGGACGACCCGACGGTCATGCTCGTGCGCGTCCGGATGCTCAACACCTCGGGCGAGCGGCCAGCGACCGGCCATGTGCGGATCGAGTCGAAGGCTCAGGAACGCGAAGCGCTCCTGGCCCGGTACGAAGGCCCCTTCGCGTTTCTCAACGCGCCGTCCAGGGACGGGGACCGGTTGCGCGTTCTGGTGGT
>CAYVVX010000574.1:1038-4023 GCA_964455315.1 uncultured Planctomycetales bacterium
GGTCTGAACGTGATCGCCGATCTGCCGCGCGGAGGCAGCGCGGAGTTCTTCGCGTACATCCCTTCGATCACCGTGGATAAGCCCGAGGAGATCGCCGCCCTGCAGGAGCGGAACTTCATCGAGGACCGCGAGCGGATCTGCGCCTACTGGCAATCCCGCACCGCCGACGGCGCCCGCATCGACACGCCCGAGCCCTGGATCACCGACTTTCACAAGGCTCACCTGCGGCACATGCTCATCAACTGCGTCCGCGAGGTCGGCTCCGACGTTCTGCACGCCCACGTCGGCACCTTCCACTACGGTGTCTACCCGGACGAGTCGGCCATGATGATCAGCGACCTCGACCGCCGCGGGTACCACGAGGTGGCCGAGAAGTGCCTCGACGCCTACTTCAAGTACCAGGGCACGGTGCAGATGCCCGGCAACTTCAAGACCACCGAAGGGCTGTTCTACGGAGCCGGGGGGCATGAGTCGGCCGGCTATAACAAGAGCCACGGCTGGGTGCTGTGGCTCATGGCCGAGCACTGGCGGCTGACCCGCGACCGCGACTGGATGAACCGCCACGGGGATCAACTCGTGGCCGGCTGCGACTGGGTGACGCGCGAGCGGCTGAAGTTCGATGGTCCCGCGAAAGATCGTCCGCTGGAAACGGGCTTCCTGCCGGCCGGCTCACTGGAGGATGTCACTGATTACTGGTACTGGCTGGTGACCAACGTGTGCACGGTGTGGGGCATGGAACACCTGTCGGCGGCGCTGGCCGACGCCGGCCATCCACAAGCGGGCCGGCTGCAGCACGAGGCGAAGTCGTTTCGCGATGACGTCATGCGGGCCATCGAAGCATCGCGGGTGCGCTGCCCGGTGGTCCAACTCCGCGACGGGACCTGGGTGCCCAAGTATCCGTCCCGGCTGTACGAGCGCGGGCGGAGCTACGGCTGGCTGCGCGAGACGCTGGAAGGCTCCATTCACCTGCTCATCACCGGGATGCTCGATCCGAACGGAACGGAAGCCCGCTGGATCCTGGAGGACTTCGAGGACAACCTGTACATCTCCGACCGCTACGGCTACGCCATCCCGTCGTTCGACCGGTTCTGGTTCTCGCGCGGAGGGTTCTCGATGCAGGCGAACCTGCTCGGCGGCCCGCTGCCGTACCTGGAACGCGACGAGATCAAGCACTTCCTGCGAGCCTATTTCAACAGCTTCGCGTCGGCGTACTACCCCGAGACGCGAATGTGCAACGAGCATTCGCTGCCCGAGCTCGGCTACCCGGCCGGCGACCACTTCAAGAGTTCCGACGAAGCCCAGTCCACCTACTGGTTGCGGCTCATGTTCGTGCACGAAGCGGGCGACACGCTCTACCTCGGCCAGGCCATCCCGCGCTACTGGCTCGCCAGCGGGCGATCGATCGGCATCGAGCGCAGCGCCAGCCACTTCGGGCCGCTCTCGCTGCGCATCGATGCTGTCACCACGAAGAACACCATCGAAGCCCGCGTCGATCCGCCGCGGCGCAACCCGCCGAAGAAGATGCTCCTGCGCCTGCGCCACCCCGCAGAGGCCCGCATCAGGTCGGTAACACTGAACGACAAGCCGTGGGAACGCTTTGACCCGGAGAAGGAGTGGATCGAGCTGCCGGTCGACGCGCCCGGACCGCTGAAAGTGGTGGCGTCCTACTGACCCGCCCGCGCCGGCCTGCCCCTTTGCCGCCGGCCGAGTATCATGGAGCCCTGGACCGCCTGAGCAAGCATCTGGGAACCACCGCATGACCGGCTCCGATTCGTCCCCACGAGAAACGCGAACCTGGCAATGGATCCGCGGCCCGGCCGTCCCGGTCAGGCGGTGGCTGCACCTGGCGGTACTCGCCCTGCTGGCGGGGCTGCTTCCGGGCTGTGCTCCCCGTACCACGACCATGCACATCCAGCAGCCGCAACTGCCCGGCTTTCAACAGAGCATGGATCTTCTCACCGAGACAGCGGCCTGGTCGCCCGCCGCGGGTTTCATCCGGGTGCTGGCCGAGTTCCCGCTGCCCGGGGCCCGCACCGGCGAACCGTCGTACCTGCTCTACCTGCGGCTGCCCGACGCCGGGGAACCGATCGCGGTGGCGGGCGAGACTTCGCCGACCGGGCGCGGCTTCTTCATCCAGACCCGGGGCAAGTTCGCCGGGCTGGCCAGACTCAACGGCGGGCAGGTGGTGGTGCGCGGCTCCGGCATGGAACGCGGGGCGCACCGCGAGATCCGCTTCGAGCTCACTTGCGAGGACGGCAGCGCCCTGAACGGTACGCTCCTCGCCGCCCGCAACGACTGGCACCTGACCGAGTTCGAGACCCGCCGCCGCCCCGGCGACGTGGCCGCGATGAAGCCGGTCTACTTCCAGCCGGCGGGCTCGGCGCCGGCTCCGTAACGCAGTGTCTCCGCTTCCCGGCGTGTGCTCCTTCCGCCGGGACGCTACAATCAGGTCCGGCCGCGACCGGCGTAGGCATCGCCGCAGGCGGGCGGCATCACCTGTTCTTCAGGCGACCAATCGTGTCCGACTGGATCGACATCACCCGCACGCTGTCCAACGGCATGGTGCACTGGCCCGGCGACCCCCCGTTCCACTGGAAGCGGGTGCAGGACATCACCGGGCCGGGCACCGGCAATCTCAGCGAGATCCACACCGGGGTGCATATCGGCACGCACATCGACGCCCCGCTGCACTTCATCGCCGGCGGGCAGGACATCGCGGAGGTCGCGCTGGACCGGCTGTGCGGCCCGGCGTCGGTGGTCGAGATCACCTCGGAGGCCGATGTGTCGGTCGAGGATCTGGAGGCCGCCGAGATCCCCGCCGGCGACCGCGTGCTGCTCAAGACCTCCGGTGGCGCGCTATGGGATCAGCCCGAGTTCAGCGAATCGTTTGTGGGCGTCAGGGGCGCCGCGGCCTTGTGGCTGGGGGACCGGGGCGCGCCGGCGGTGGGCATCGACTATCTCTCGGTGGACGGCTTTCACAGCCGC
>CAYVVX010000575.1:0-4018 GCA_964455315.1 uncultured Planctomycetales bacterium
GGGTGTAGGTGAAGCCCATGGCCCAGGTCAGTACGGACAGCCCGATGGCGTGCAGCATCAGAATGATCGTGCCGCCGATCAGTGTGATGCGCTTCAGGGGACGGCGCGGATCGACCAGCGCGCCGCCGGCGATGGCCAGCCCGGCCGTGATCAGCAGCACGGTGCCCACCCCCGGCAGGTAGAGATGGTGGCTGGAGGCGAAAACAGGCATGACCGGGGCGATCAGGAACACCATCCACGCGACCGGGAAGAGCATCGCTTTCGGGCGCCGGTACGCGAGCCAGAGAATCAGCAGTCCAACCACGGTCATGCCCAGCCCGCCATAGAACCAGGTCGGCCGCTGGGCGAAGTAGAGCTGCCCGCCGATGGGCACCAGGGGGATGAATCCGAACAGAGAGATGGTGTAGACCGCGGCCTTCTCGATGAAGTAGCGGGGGAAGTCGGGGTCGGTCACCGGCATCAGGTACGGCTTGGGCGGCAGGGGAAAGCCGCCGAGCATGATCGTCCGCAGCACGAAGTAGCCGGCCAGCAGGCCCAGCATGGCGGCGTGTTCCCAGCGGAACTTGCCCCGGCGCGTCGTGCCGCACAGCCGGTCCCCGGTCCAGCACACCAGCGGAAACAGCACCGCGTTCTCCCGGCAGCCCAGGGCCAGCCCGTAGCACAGTAAGGCCAGCAGGCTCCAGCCGGTCACGGGGCGGTGGGAGGATGAGTGCTGAGTGCTGAGTGCTGAGGAGTCTGTGTCGGGTGGGCCGTGCCCACCACGCTCATGCGCACCGCCGCCTTCACCTCGCGCCCACGGCAGGTTGCGCAGGAACAGCCCGTACCCCCAGCCCGCGTGCCGCGCGTATGCCAGGATGCCGATGAGCAGGAACGCGGTGGTGATCAGCTCCGTCTGGCACGCCACCCAGTACACCGTGGCCATGTGTCCCGGATGGATCGCCACCAGGCAGCCGGCCGTGGCGGCCCAGACGCGCCGCCCGAAACAGCGCATGGCCAGCGCCGCCACCAGCATCGCGCAGAGGTAATGCCACCCCAGCGAGAACAGGTGCATCGGCAGCGGCCGCCAGCCCGCCAGGGTGTATTCGATCTTCATGATCCAGAACGCGATCGGGCGGAAGAACCGCAGCGGCGCCTCCTGCCGGCCCCACAAGTCCAGCACGTCGCCGACGATCCCCAGCCGCGACGCCTCCACGGCCGACCGGAACGACCAGCTCTCGTCGTGCAGGTGCTGGTAGTGGAGGTGATCGTCGAGGTAGAGCCCGGTGTCGATCGACGCCGCATGGCCGATGAGCACGAAGATCCCGACCACCAGCGCGAGCATCGGCCGGGTCACCGGGTCCGGACGGACCGCGCCGGGCTCGATGCCCACAGCGGCGCCGCCGGATGCGATCGGCTGGTCAGGGGCGGGGTCGTGGGTGGAACTGGGAATGGATTCGACGGCCACGGGCGTCCTTCGGCAAGGTCATCAGCATGCCGCACGGGCGGCCAACCGCGGCAAGGATAACAGGGGGGGAAGGCGATCCGCAAGCGTGGGATCATCGAGGCGGCTCCCCGGCTCGCCCGAGCTCCGTAACACGCCGCCTGATCCGCTGCGGGACTACCATGCTTACGATCCAACGGCTGGCTACCATCATCGGCCTCATGTACCAGTACCTGCGCCGCAAATACATACTGCACAGCGAGTCGCGCCACTTGTCCGCCACATCCTCGGGCTCCCGGTGCTGTGGTGCTTTGGTGAAGTGGATATGGTGACCGATTTCGTGATAGAGGATGGGTGCAACAACGAGCCGCCGCGTCAATGGAATACGGAGGAGGAATCCTGACTGATCCTTCAGGATGCTGTCCACGAACAACTCAATCCAGGCAGGTTCACCCTTCCATTTCTGGTGATACAGCCCAAGGCATGCCCGGATCGCAACCCGTCGCCCGCGACTGTGCGTTCTCTCGCGCCGTTGCTCGTGATTCAACCCACCGGCATTGCGCAGGACGATCGAGTGCAGCCCGGCAATGTACTTTGCCGGTATCGCATCGATGAGGTCCTGGACGGTGCGCTTGATCGGAACGGGCGGCGTATAGTCACGGTACGATTCGATGATCCTGACACGCTGGCTGTTCGAACTCATGGCGAGGAACCATTCGAGGAGACGGTTCACGCCTGGCGAGATGCCCCTCGGCACCTGGTCTGAGGCGAAGTGGGCGAGGATGCCCATGCCTCCCCTATCCCCAGTCCTCCCCTCTACCTGCCCACCGGCTTCACGTTTGTCGACTTGGTGGGCACGAGTTTCCTGCAGGTGAAGCCCGATACCTCGACACCTCGGCGATGGAGAGACTCGGCGATGGCTGCCTTGCGCTCGGTGGGGGCGGCGGCGAAGCCGTCCTTGAGCGCGGCCAGCGACTTGTCGCCGGGGATGCGCTGGAGCGCTGCCCGGGCGTGCTCGCCGAGGTCGCGGTCCATGAGCAGCCTCGCCAGCGGTGCGACGGCCTCGTCGCCGGAGATCTCCGATGCCATCCAGACGGCCTCGCGCTTCACGGGCTCGGACTGATCGCCGCTGATGAGCACGACCAGCTCGCGGCTCACCGCCGAGGCCTCCGCGCCCGCGCCGGGTCGGCCCGCGTGGCGAACCACCTTCCACGCCGCGCGCACGGCCGCTCGCCGCGTCTCGGTGTCCTCGGCCGCCATCAGCGGTGCCAGCGGCGCGATCGCCGCCGCGCCGAGCGGTCCGGCATGCATCCACGCCTTGGCCCGGGCGTCCTCATCGTTTCCACGAATGCTTGCGATCAGTTCTTCGACGGTCATGTCAGTCCTCGTGATCTCATCCAGTACCGCATCCGGCGTTGCTGCGCCCGCTCGCGGATGATCCCATGTTTAGCCCCCTCGCGTGCGCGGGGCGAATGCGTGCGAACTTCACTGCCTGATACCATCGTCACACGCCCGGAAACGTCCCTCGCCTGCGGGGGCCGCACGCGGCCCCGCTAAACAATTGCCGCGCACGCCAGCCCGCTCAACGGGCGATGCTCGTGCGCCTGCGCCGTCATCACAGGTGATACGGCGCCCGCTGCGGGCGGCTCATCATCCGGCGGGCTTCCTCGTCGCCCACGATCTCCTGCTTGGCCTGGTTCCACTTCAACGTTCGGCCCAGGATGAACGCGATGTTGCCCAGCACGCACAGGTTGGCGACGCCCGCGGCCGCGTCGATGTTCATGATCGTCTTTTTGCCCGTGCGGATGCCTTCGAACCAGTCCTCGTAGTGTCCGGGGCTCTTGTACACGTCCTTCGCGCCAGCGGGGGGAACCCACTGGCGGGCCTTGCGCTCCAGCCAGGTCCCGCCGTCACCGCCCCAGTGGGTCATGGTGCCCTTGTCGCCGTGGTAGATGGCCCCGTAGCCGTCGCGGGTGATGGGGTCTTCGCCCTCCCGGCGCTTCTCGCCGCGCGGGCCGGCGTCGGGCTTCTGCGTCCAGGTCATGACCCAGTCCGGGTTCTTGAACGTGTACTTGACCTCCATGTTCACCGCCGCGTCCCACAGCCCCTTTGGCGGCGAGGTGCCGGTCGCTTCCACCGTGACGGGTCCGGTCCCGTCCGCGCCCATCCACCACATCGCGCAGCTCAGCACGTGGGCGCCGCGGTCGCGGATCTGCCCGCCGCCTGATTCCAGAATCCAGCGGAAGGTGCCGTGACAGTAGCGCCGGTTGTACGGCCGCCAGGGCAGCGGGCCCAGCCACGCGTCCCAGTCCAGCTCGGGCGGGGGGGCGCTGTCGGGCACGGGCTCGTTGTCCATCGGGCTGGGGTAGTGGAAGCATTCCACGTGGCTGACCTTGCCGATGACGTCGTTGACCAGGTAGCGGTGGGCCAGGTACGCCTCCGGCTGCGAGCGCCCCTGCGAGCCGACCTGCACGGAGACCTTGTTGTCGCGGGCCGCGGCCACCATGGCCTGGCCCTCCTCGATGGTGCAGCAGGCCGGCTTTTCGACGTAGACGTGCTTGCCGCATTCGGCGGCGTGGACCATCTGCACGGCGTGCC
>CAYVVX010000576.1:0-4015 GCA_964455315.1 uncultured Planctomycetales bacterium
CGATGGTAGCAAAGAGATGGAGCCATTTCGCGGTCGAAGTCGGCGATTTGCTCCTCAGCACAAGCGGCACCCTTGGTCGTGTCAGCATCGCGACCGACGCGGTTCGCGGTGGAATCCCGTACACCGGCATCATTCGAATGCGACCGGCCAATGAGGACATCGACGCTGGATTCATCAGGTACTTCTTGACGTCACCACTCTTCGGGCAGCAAGCGATGGCGTCGGCCGCTGGAAGTGTGTTGAAGCACTTCGGCCCGTCTCACCTGCGTGAAATGTCCTTTCCACTGCCACCGCTCGCGGAGCAACGCGCTATCGCCGCCGTCCTCGGCGCCCTCGACGACAAGATCGAGCAGAACCGGCGGACGGGTCGGGCGTTGGAGGGGCTGGCCCGGGCGACGTTCAAGGCGTGGTTCGTGGACTTCGAGCCGGTCAAGGCCAAGGCCGCCGGCGCCGCCGGCTTCCCCGGCATGCCCCCCGCCGCCTTCGCCGCCCTCCCCACCCGCCTCACCGACTCCCCCCTCGGCCCCGTGCCGGAGGGGTGGAAAATCGGTTCGTTGGACGACGTCATTGGTTTGCTTCAAGGCTATGCGTTTAGGAGTAAGGACTGGTCGGATAGTGGTGTCCCAGTCGTCAAGATCGGTTCAGTAAAGCCGGGAGTCGTTGATCTCAGTGCTGTGAGTTTTGTCTCAGAGGAGCTCGCCGCTGAGGCGACTAAGTACCGTCTTGCCGCCGGTGATTTGTTAATTGGTATGACCGGGTATGTCGGCGAAGTTGGTCTAATCCCCCCCACCCAGAACCTTCCTCTACTGAATCAACGAGTTTCGAAGGTTCTGCTCAAGACTCCGGGAACAGGAGAACTCGGCTTCCCCTATTGTTTCATGCGACGACAGGAATTCAAGGAAGCGGTTGAAGCGAGGGCGCACGGAACAGCTCAGGCCAATGTGAGTGGCGTTGGCATCCTGTCCATCCCGCTCGTCATCCCGTCGGAGATCTTGTACGGAACTTTTAATGAACTTGCCAAAGGGCTCTTAGATTTGATCCTCGCGAACTTGGCCGAGTCCTCCAAGCTCGCCTCCCTTCGGGACTACCTCCTGCCGCGGCTGCTGAGCGGGCGGGTGCAGGTGCGGGAGTGCGCCCCGACGCTGGAAGCCGTGGAAGGTGCCGCATGACTTACTTCATCAGCCATGCCAACGAAGACGACGTCGACGACATCACCGGCAGAGTCGGGGACGGCTCCAGCCGTCTTTGGACCGTCAACCGCAAGGCGACGACCGGCGACCGCATCCTCTTCTACTCCCGGGCGCCGATCTCCGGCATCATCGCCATCGGGACGGTCACCGGGAGCGAGCAGGAGGATGCGGCCACGTACAACCGGCACGGCGTGATGATGAAAGTCCGCGTCGACCGGCTGATCGAGCCGCCGCTGTCGCTGGCCCGGCTCAAGAATCGGCTGCCGGCATGGGGCTGGCCCAGGAGTCCCATTGCCCCCGCCCGGGTGCCCGACGAGATCCTCCCCGGTCTTCTGGATCTGCTCGGCACTGCCGTCACCGCTGCCGATCGGCCCCCGGAGCAGGCACCGCCGGTGACGGGCGGCGGGTTCGGCGACCCGGAAACCAACCGTCGCGTGGAGCGGGCCGCGGTCGAGTATGTTCGCCGGCACTACGCACTGGACGGGTGGAAGGTGGTCGACCGGCAGGCGGACGCCTGCGGCTACGACTTGCAGGTGGTCCGCAGGAGCAAGGAACTTCACCTTGAGGTCAAGGGCACAGCGGGCGCGGAGCCGGCCTTCATCCTGACCGCAAACGAAATGAAATGCGCCGAGACCGACGAGGCGTTTCGGCTCTGCGTGCTCACGGACGCCCTGGGTACAGGCCCGCGATTGCAGTGCTACACCGGGCGGGAGATGCAGGCGGCGTTCAGTTTTGACGCGCTGTCGTACATCGCGCGTCCGTCCCGGGCGTCGGGTCGCCCGTCGCGCCGGATGATGAAAGGGGAGCCGAGATGGCGGCGTTGACCGAGCAGGCGGTTGAGGACACGGCGGCCCTGCCGCGGGTGCTGAGCGGGCGGATGCGGGTGCGGGATACGGACGATGCCGGGTCGCTGGAGGCGGTGGCGCGATGAGCTGGCTGCTGTTTCTCGATGAGAGCGGGCACGACCACAAGCAGATGCCGTACGAGATCCACGGCGGCTTCGCGATCCACGCCTCGAAGCTCTGGCCCTTCATCTCCGCGGTGCGCACACTGGAGCAGTCCACCTTCGGCGCGTACCTGCACGAATACGGGTCGGAACTCAAGGGAAGCAAGCTGCTGACCAGGGACCGTTTCAAGTGGGCGACACAGGGCCCGAACATGGGCGAGGCCGAACGGCGCAAGCTGGCGCTGAACTTCCTCAACAGCGGCGCCCAGAAGCGCACACCGCGACAGGATGAATTCACGGCGTACGGGCAGGCATGCCTGGCCATGTCCGAGGGGATCATCCAACTGCTGAAAAGCCACGACGCGCAGATCTTCGCCGCGGCCATCCCGTGTGACGTTGAGCCGACCGCGGAGCCGAGCCCCGACCTGCTGCGGAAGGATCTGGTCTTTCTCTTCGAGCGGTTTTTCTACTTCCTCGAAGCCCGGCAGGAGGCGGGCCTGCTGGTCATGGACGCTTCGGAAAAGCAGGCGGAACGAAAGCTGGTGCGCCGGATCGAGCGGTACTTCACCAACACCATGACCGGGCGCCAGCGAACCCAGTGGATCGTGCCCGCGCCCTTGTTCGTCGAGTCGGACATGGCCTACGGCGTGCAGGTTGCGGATCTTTGCATCTACTGCCTGAACTGGGGTTGGCGTCTCGCCAGCATGACGCAGCCGACGCGGCAGGAAATCGAACCATTCGTCTGGCTTCTGGAGAAGGTCATCTGGCACGGCGACGGGTATCGTGACGGGAAGGTGTTCAAGACACACGGCGCGGTTTACGTGCCCGACCCCTATACGGCGAGGTAGAAGCGCAAAGAAAAGGAGACAACGCTTTCGGGGCCACCGTGGCAGCCCTTGGGCTGAGTCTCCACCGGAATTATCGGATAGCGACGCCGGAAAGTCAAGCGGCGGTCGGGTCGAGAAGGAGCGTTCGTGGTCACAAGCAGTCCATCGGAGCGGGTCGTGGAAGATGGGGTCGTGCAGCAGTTCGCCGCCGTCGCGCTGCCCACGGCAGGTGCGGACGGCTTGAAGGACGACGAGGACGCGAACTCGACCACACTGAAGCTGCGGGCGATAACCACGCTGCGCAAGCTGAACCCCCACCTTCCCGCCGCGACGGTGGACGCGGTCGTCGCCCTCCTCGCCCGCCCGCCGCACCCGACGCTGATTGAGAACAACCGCTGGTTTCACACCCTGCTGACCGAGGGTGCGGAGGTCGAATACCGGGACGCCACCACCGGCGAGACGCGAGGCGGACGGGCCCGGTTGATCGACTTCGACGACCCGGCCAACAACGACTTCCTCGTGGTTCGCCAGCTCACCATCGCCGGTCCGAGCGGCAAGACGATCCGGCCGGACCTGATCCTGTACGTCAACGGGCTGCCGCTGGTGGTGATCGAGTTGAAGGACCCGGCCGACAAGTCGGCGAGCCTCGACGTGGCCATCGACCAGCTTGGGCGGTACATGAACGTCGCCCCGGACCTGTTCGTGCCCAACCTGCTGCTGGTGGCCAGCGACGGGCTGTTGACGCGGGTGGGGAGCATCACCAGCGGGCGGCAGCGCTTCATGCCCTGGCGACCGGCAACGGGCGGGGAGCCCACGCTGGAGGCGCTGATCCGCGAGTTGCTGGCGCCGGCACCGCTGCTGGACTACCTGCGGTCGTGTGTGGCGTTCGAGGAGGACCAGCGGGGCCACATCGTCAAGAAGATCGCGGGGTATCACCAGTTCCGGGCGGTGCGCAAGGCCCGGGCGCAGGTGATCGCGGCGCAGTCGACGCCGGCGGAGGCGGAGAAGTACCGGGGCAGCCGCGGCGGCGTGGTGTGGCACACGCAGGGCAG
>CAYVVX010000577.1:0-4012 GCA_964455315.1 uncultured Planctomycetales bacterium
CTTTGAAGAGCACCCCCGCACCATCATCGCCGAGAACGACAGCCCGGACATTCCCTTCCGCTACAGCGTCAACCCCTACCGCGGCTGCCAGCACGCCTGCATCTACTGCTACGCCCGCCCGACGCATGAGTACCTCGGCTTCGGCGCCGGCAGCGACTTCGAGACCCGGCTGGTGGTCAAGACCGACGCCCCGCGGTTACTGGAGGAAGCGTTCCGCCGGCCGCGATGGCGCGGGGAGATGCTGGCGTTCTCCGGCGTGACCGACTGCTACCAGCCGCTGGAGGCGGTGTACGGGCTCACGCGGGCCTGCCTGGAGGTGTGCCTGCGGTTCCGCAACCCGGTCGGCGTGGTGACCAAGTCGTACCTGGTGGTGCGCGACGCGGATCTGCTGCTGGAGCTGTCGCGGGAGGCGTCCGCGGCGGTCATGTTCAGCATCGGCTTCCGCGACGAGCGGACCGCCCGCCTGATCGAGCCCGGCGCCCCCTCGCCGCAGCGCCGCTTCGAGGCCATGAAGCGGCTGGCCGACGCGGGCATCCCCGTGGGCATCATGACCGCCCCGATCATCCCCGGGCTCAACGACAACGACCTGCCGGAATTGCTGGCGAGGGCGGCCGACTGCGGCGCGACCCGCGCGGGGCACATCGCCCTGCGGTTGCCCGGCAGCGTGGAGGAGGTGTTCCTCACCCGGCTCAGGGAGGCGATGCCGCTGCGCTACCAGCGGGTGGTCAACCGCATCCGCGAGATCCGCGGCGGGCGGATGAGCGACCCGCGCTTCGGCGACCGCATGAAGGGCAGCGGCGTCTACTGGGATTCCATCACCCAGCTTCTGGAAGTCTCGGCCCGCCGCCACGGCTTCCGCCACCCGTTCGTCCCCGATCGCGAAAGCACCTTCCGCGTCCCCGCCGCCGCCGCCGGCACCCAGGTGCAGCTCGAACTGCCCTTCGCCTGATTCTCGCGGCGGCGCCGGCGCGGGATTCGCGGCGCATTGCACGCCGGCGGCCTGATCGCGATGATGAGCCCATGCGATTCCAGCCGCTTATCCTCACCGCCGTGCCCTGCCTGGTCATCGTCTCCACCGCCGGCGCCTGGGGCGGCAAGGGCCACGAGGTGGTCGGCCTCATCGCCGAGCGCGAGCTTTCCGATGACGGGCGGGCCGCCGTCGCCGCCATCCTCGGTGAGGGCGTCTCGCTGGCCGACGTGGCCACCTGGGCCGACGAGATCCGCAACCGCCGTCGCGAGACCGCCCCCTGGCACTACCTCAATCCGCCGCCGGCTGACGATGCACCCCTCGAAACCGACGATCCCGCCGCGCCGGTCAGCACGCGCCCGGCCATCTTCGTCGCCGATCGCGACTGCCCCGGCGGCAACTGCGTCGTCGGGGCCATCGAGCGGTTCCAGCGCGAACTCGCCGACACCTCCCTGCCACTCGAGCGGCGCCGCGAAGCCCTCAAGTTCCTGGTCCACTTCGTCGGGGACGTCCACCAGCCCCTGCATGTCGGCCGGGGCGCCGACCGCGGCGGCAACGACATCCGCATCTCCTGGCAGGGCCTGCCGGCCAACCTGCACGAGACCTGGGACACGCTGCTGATCGAGCGCGAGCGGATCATCGCCCGGCAGTACGCCGAAGAACTGCTCTACGAGCTGACTCCGGGCGAGCGGGAGGCGTGGTCCGGAGGCTCGCCCGCGGACTGGGCCGAGGAGAGCTGGCACCTGGCGAATACCAGCGCCTACCGCCTGCCCGACGGTACACCCGTGGTCAGCGGCATGCGCCTCGGGCGCCGCTACGCCCAGGCCGCCGCCCCGGTGATCGATCGCCGGCTGACCCAGGCGGGCCTGCGCCTGGCCAGGCTGATCCGCGAAGCGCTGGGCGGCGATGCGGACACGACGACGGCGCCCGCGCCCTCAACCCCGCCGCCGTCTCCAGAACACAACGCAGGCACCCGCAAGTGATCTTGCACGCAAGGAGCAGCGCATGAGCCAGGCCAATCCCCCGATCAAGCGTCATCCCGCCATGCAGCCCTTCTCGCGCGATCACTATGGCGGCCTGGTCGCGGCCCAGGCCATGCTCCGGGCCGCGGACGGCACGCCGGAGGAGCGGCTCCGCGCGGCCACCGCCTTTCACCAGGCCTGGCAGCGTGAAATCTGCGCCCATTTCGACGATGAGGAGCGGTTGCTGCTGCCGTTGATTTCCGACGCGGCGGAGCGGGACCGGCTGCTCGACGAACATCAGCAACTGCGCGGCAACGCTGCCGAAGCCGCTGCATGTGTCGCGGCCGGTACCGCGCCGGACTCCGGCTGGCTGCGCACCACCGGCCAGCGGCTCAACGATCACATCCGCTGGGAGGAGCGGCAACTCTTCTCCACCATCGAGGCGGCCATCTCCGAGGATGAACTGAAGCAGCTCGCTTCGGACACCACCGCCTTCGAAGCCACCCGCCCCCGCTCAACCTGTGAAAGAAAGTAGAAGGCCCCGAAAAAGCCATTCCCCCGCCGCGCGTCGCGGTCATACGGATCCCAGTGTGAGTCCGCGCGGCGAAGCTGGCACCTGTGATCTCGGACAACCGCTCGCGAAACGGCCGGCAGGGGCGCCGGCCGCTACGCTGGACGCGCGAGTTCAAAGTTGAACCGGTATTACCATCCGCCTCAGCACTCAGCACTTCGCCCCGCCCTCACCGGGTAAGCAGGGCCAGAAACGCGCAGGCCTGGGCATATTCCTTGAACGACGTTTCCTCCCTGCGGAACTCGGCCGTGTGGCTGCAGTGCCGGTCGCCCTGGAAGGAGAGTCCGTGCTTCTTGTGCAGCAGCTCGTGATGCATCACGTGATCGAGCACATACGCGGGGACTTCCGGCGCGTCCAGGGCGGAACTGATCAGCACCTCGTCCCGCGCGAAGTTGTAGTGCCCGAACACCCGCCCGGTAATCATCCGGCTCCAAGTCAACCGCGGGCGGTCCATCTCCCCGCCGAAGTACGCCGCGTTGACCCGCTGAAAGCTCTCCTGCAGGTCGTGGGCGACGCCGTGGGTGTGCTCGACACGCCCCACGGTCGCTTCCAGCTCGCCGACCAGCCGCTGATACTCCTCGCTCATCATGGCCACGGTGACTTCCGTCGAACTGCCCCGCCGGCCCAGGATCTGCCGGCCGATGGCCTCGAACAGCCCCTCGTCAAACAGGATCATCGGCGTGGGCAGCACCATGCGGATGCCCGCCTCGACCTCGCGGCAACGGTAGAGGTTCCGGGAGGGTCGGAAATGGACCAGCACCGGCTTCTTCCAGCCCAGCTTCGCGAAGGACAAACCCGACAAGACCCGCATGGCCCGTTGTACCGCGTCGACATAGGCCTGGAAATGCGTCTCCGTCGAGAAGTAGCGGAACCACGCCAGCAGTTGCCGCGACTCGGGCCGGAGCTGTTCCGGGGAAAAGCCCTCCCTGGCATAGGTGTGGTTCAGGCGCTCGGCCGTCTGCCGCAGCACCCGCGCGGTCGCCGCCCGGTTCAGCGTCGCGCGCAGCACGTGCATCGCGAGATCGTCCAGGATGCAGTCGACGAAGCCGCGCAGCCCGGTGAACGACACCGTCTCCGCCCCGGCCATGGAGCCGCCGGGATCCTCGACGGCATCCTCGGGCACCACCGGCACCCCGGCGAGATCGACCTGCTTGAGGTACAGGTACGCCCTCCGCGACGGCGCCGCCAGTTGCCGGACGCTGGCCTGGTTGCGGGCCAGGATCGACTCGATCTGCCGCACCGACTGTTCCAGCCGGATGGCCAGCGCGTCGCGCTGCCGCGCGGTCATCGGCCGGGACAGCATCTGGTGGACATAGTGGGCCGCGCCGACAATCCCCTTCACCCGGATATGCGCCATCGTGTTTCTCCCGCCCGTCTCCGCGGGGTTGCTGATCGAGCCGGGTCGGGAATGAGCCGGGAGCCCTCATCGTGCGGCCCGGGGCTTAACCCCTGCCGGACCGGCTGCGGACCGGCGCTTCCTGCTCGTTCAGCCTGAAATCCTCGGACGTGACG
>CAYVVX010000578.1:0-4010 GCA_964455315.1 uncultured Planctomycetales bacterium
GCTTCGTACGCATCCCCACTTCGGGCAGATTCTGTTCCCTTACATGATCGGAAGGGATCTTGTTGAAGATGGTGTCGCGTCCCGTTGGATTATTGATTTTGCACGACGCGATCTCTTGGAAGCCGCCGAGTTCTCTCTGTTGTTCGAACGAGTCAAGAGGCTCGTTATGCCGACCGTTCTGGCAAAGGCCAATGCAGAAAAGAGCGCGACAGGGAAATCATCCACGCGGTGGAGTCGGTTGGCTGAGCGATGGTGGCAATTCCGCGACTATCAACCCGGTACCATGGCTGCGATCGAGCGTGTACCACGCTATGTAGTGTGCTCAAGGGTAACGAAACGCCCAATCTTCGCTTTTCTGTCCCGCCAGATCCATCCAGACAACACGTTGATGGTCTTTCCAGTTCCAGATGATTATTCCTTCGGCATCCTGCAATCCAATGCACATTGGCAATGGTTTATCGCGAAGTGCTCCAAGCTTACAGAGCGTTTTCGATATACACCAGAGTCGGTTTTTGACACCTTTCCCTGGCCCCAGCCACCCACCAAGACGCAAGTGCGTGCCGTTGCCGCCGCCGGACGTGAGATTCGGCGGATTCGTGATGAAGCATTGCCGAAGATCAAGGGCGGATTGCGGGCGTTGTATCGCACGCTGGAACTGCCCGGCAAGAACCCGCTGAAGGATGCCCACACGGCGCTGGACGCGGCAGTTCTGGATGCCTACGGTTTCAACCCGAGGAAGGATCTGCTCAAGCAGCTTCTGGATCTCAACCTGTCGGTGGCCGAGCGAATCGAGGAGGGGCAGCCGGTGACGGGGCCGGGGGTTCCGGAGAGTTATGGTGATCCGGGGGATCTGATCACGGAGGACTGTATCCGGCCGTGAGGGGGCGGCGGGTGTTCTCCAGACGGCATGGTACATGGGGTCATGAATGGATTGGCGGTCGCGTGGACCTTTGGATTCGTTCGGGCATCCGCCGCCGGAGCTTGAGCGTGGCCAGGGTTTGCTGTGGGCGTCATCCAGGGGTTCGCGCGCGGCGCCGCCGGCAACGGCGGCCGGCGTGGGCGGGCGGGGAAGGCGGATTGGAAGCCGCGGCGAAACGGTCAGGGACCTGATTTGAGTCATCGCGGCCCGGCGCGGGTTGATGATTGCGGTATTCTTCCGGTATCCTCCGGGGGTCCGGTCGAGCGGTTTGCTTCTTACGATGATCATCGAGGCTGGCGAATGAGCCGCAGGCGGCGATGGACGTGGATAGCGGTGGTGCTGGGGCTGGCGGTCGGAGCGGCCGCAGGCGTCGGCGGGTTTACCTTCGTCTATGCCCGCGGCGGCTCGTACATGACCGACGACCCGGCCGCGTGCGCGAACTGTCACGTCATGCAGAACCATCTCGACGCGTGGCGCAAGGGCAGCCATCACGCGGTGGCGACCTGCAACGACTGTCACACGCCGCATGACCTGATCGGCAAGTACCTGACCAAGGCGTCGAACGGCTACCACCATTCACTGGCCTTCACGACGGGCAACTTTCACGAGCCGATCGCCATCACCGAGGGCAACCGGCGGGTGACCGAGTCGGCGTGCCGGCATTGTCACCAGGACATCGTGGACGCGATCGATCCGCCGCACGCCGACAAGTCGGAGATGTCCTGCGTCCGCTGTCACGCCGAGGTGGGGCACATGCAGTAGGGTGGCGGCTTGCGTGCCGGGAGAATTGAGCTGGTGTTGATGCCCGATCTTCATGCTGTAACGAATCCGCCCCCATCGCATGCGCGGGAGCGAAGCGCCGCATGCCGAGGAGCCGGCGCAGCGGGCACGCCATGCTCATGGCGCGGACTCCCTTGCGGCATTGGGCCCCGGAGGGGCCGCAGGTTTGTAGCCGCGGGTGCAGCGGAGCGCGGGCGAAGCCCCGCGGAGCGGAACCCGTGGACATCGAATCCCCCGACGAATCAAGCCCCGCAGGGGCGTCGGAAGTTCAGGTGGCGAGATACCTGCGCCCTTTCAGGGCTTGAAGACGGGGCGCTGCCAGTTCCACGGGTTCCGGTCGCCTGCGGCGGCCTTCACCCGTGGCTACAACCCGCCGCTCCTCCGGAGCGGAAGCATCAGCCCCGGTGGGAACACCATGCGGCCTCCCGACGGGCTGGCCGGTCCGCGCTTGGCCGTTCGCTCGCAGTCTGCCTCGCGCGAGGAGAGGAAGCAGGGCTGTCCCGCGGCGCGCGAGGAGCTTGCCGGTACCGTCCACTATAGGAGCGCGATCGAAATCGAGATCGTCTGATTTCGCGAAGGAGTGCATCCATGCCTGAGAAATCCTCCGAGTCGTCGCCGAAGCCGCGCAGCCTGGCCTGGGTGGTGATCATCACCGCGGTGATCGCCGTGGGCCTGGCCTTCGGGGCGACGGCTTTGCTGGTCAACATCGTCGAGCACAAGCAGGAGGCCCGCAATCCCTTCTTCCGAGTGGTGGAGCTGACCGACAACACCAGCGACCCGGCGATATGGGGCAAGAACTTTCCCCTGCAGTATGACCAGTACATCAAGACGGTGGACATGAAGCGGACCCGCTTCGGCGGCAGCGAGGCCCTGCCGCGCACGCCCAGCGACGCCGATCCGCGCTCCATCGTCGCCCAGTCCCGGCTGGAGGAGGACCCGCGGCTGAAGATCATGTGGGCCGGATACGCCTTCGCGAAGGACTTCCGCGAGGAGCGCGGGCACGCCTACATGCTGGCCGACCAGCTCTACACCGAGCGCCAGGTCGTCGCGAAGCAGCCGGGAGCCTGCATCCACTGCCACGCCTCGGCCTACGTCCCCTACAAGCTGGCCGGCGAGGGAGACCTGATCAAGGGATTCGAGAAGTTCAACCAGATGCCCTACGGCGAAGCGGAAGCGGCCATGCGGAAGATCGTCAAGGACTTCGGCGACGAGCTTCATCCGGTCGCGTGCATCGACTGCCACGATTCGCAGACCATGGCCCTGCGGGTCACGCGGCCCGGCTTCATCGAGGGCATCCGGGCCTACAAGAAGAAGCAGGGCATCGAGAACTACGACGTGAACACCATGGCCACCCGGCAGGAGATGCGCGTCTTCGTCTGCGGGCAGTGCCACGTGGAGTATTACTTCAAGGGGACCGAGAAGCGGCTGACCTACCCGTGGAGCAACGGCATCAAGGCCGACGAGATCCTGGCGTACTACGACGAGATCGGCTTCAAGGACTGGGTTCACGCGGAGACTGGCGCCCCGGTCCTCAAGGCTCAGCATCCGGAGTTCGAGCTGTGGAACCAGGGCGTGCACGCCCGGGCGGGGGTGGCCTGCGCCGACTGCCACATGCCGTACATGCGGGTGGGCGCGCTGAAGATCAGCGACCATCACGTCCGCAGTCCGCTGCTGAACATCAACAACGCCTGCCAGACCTGCCACAAGGTGCCCGAGGAGGAGTTGAAGGCCCGCGCCGTCGCCATCCAGGACCGCACCTACGAGCTGCGCAACCTGGCCATGGACGCGCTGGTCGCGTTCATCGGCGACATCAAGCGGGCCCGCGACGGCGGGGCCAGCGACGAACAGCTCGCCACGCCGCGGGACATGCAGCGCAAGGCCCAGTTCCTGCTGGATTTCATCGAGGCGGAGAACTCCATGGGCTTCCACGCCGGGCAGGAGGCCGCCCGCATCGCGGGTCTGTCCATCGACTGGACCCGCAAGGGGCAGGTGACGCTGCGCGACACGCTGGGCCCGCTGCCGGCGGCGACGCAGGCGGCGATGGCGGGGGAATGATACCGGTTCAACTTTGAACTCGCGCGTCCAGCGTAGCGGCCGGCGCCCCTGCCGGCCGTTTCGCGTGCGGCTGTCCGAGATGACAGGTGCCGGCTTCTCCGCGCGGACTCAAACTAGGATCCGTAGGATGCCATCCAGGATGAACCGCAGAGGCGCGGAGGACGCAAAGAAGAGGGGAAACCAGGGAAGAGCCTTGATTCTCATCTGTACTACTATCCATCACATTCTTCGTCTCCCGCAAAGATTTTTCACGCTG
>CAYVVX010000579.1:0-4000 GCA_964455315.1 uncultured Planctomycetales bacterium
GGTCAGCGGCCAGATCAGCGGCGGCAACCGCGGGCCCGCGTGTTACCTCCTGGGGGAACTGCAGCGGCGACTGGGCCGCGATCCCGAGGCGGCGAAGTGGTACCGGCAGGCGCTGGCGGCGGGACCGCTGCCGCCGGACCTGGAGCGCTGGGCGAGGGAGCAGGCGAGGTGGGCGGGGGAAGTAAGCAGTAGGCAGTAAGCAGTACGCCGCAGGGCCGGGTGCCTCGTTCCGGGCCGTCAGCTATCAGCTGTCAGCCAATGCAATGCGGCGACTCATTGCCGCAGGTGACGTTGACGGGGTATCGCGATTCGTGCGTCGATGAATTGGCGCACTCCTTCGTCAGGCGATGAAACCTCCGTCCACCACCAGCAGCGTGCCCGTGATCCAGCCGGCGTCTTCGCTGGCCAGGTAGAGCACGGCGGAGGCGATGTCGGGCGGGGTGCCCAGGGTCTTGAGCGGGGTGAGGGCCAGGATGGCGTCGGTGACGCCCGGCTCGGCGAGGATGCGCTCGTTGATGTCGGTCGGGACGGTGCCGGGCAGGACGGCGTTGACGCGGATCCGGTAAGGCGCCAGCGTGACGGCCAGCCCGCGGGTGAGCATGTTGGCGGCCGCCTTGCTGGTGCAGTAGGCGAGCTGCCTGGGATTGGTGAACCGCTCGCCGCTGATGCTGGTGACGTTGACGATGGCCCCGCCGCCGGCGTCGCGCATGTGCCGCCCGGCGGCCTGGGACATGAGAAAGATGCTGCGGGCATTGACCGACTGGACGCGGTCGAACTCCTCCAGCGTGAGGTCGAACACGTCGGTGAAGGGGCAGATCCCGGCGTTGTTGACCAGCACGTCGATCCGGCCCCAGCGCTGCATGACCGTGTTGATGATCCGCCCGACGGCCGCGGAGTCGGATACGTCGCCGGGCAGCGAGACGGCCCGGTCGGCGCCGATCCCGGCGATGATCGCCCCGGCATCGGCCTCCGACCGTCCGGAGTGACCGATGCCCACGCGGGCGCCCTCGCCCGCGAACGCCTCCACGACGGCCCTGCCGATGCCGCGGGCGCCGCCGGTGACGATGACCACCTTGTCGTCAAAGCGTGCCATGGTCGAGGATCCCCAGGACGCGGACCGGGAAGGCCTCCAGCCCCTTCACGGCGATGGGCGTGCAGACGCTGGTGAACGTCTTGCGATTGCCGAGCCTGTCGAGGTTGGTGAGGTTCTCGATCAGCGCCACGTTGTGATCGAACAGGGCGCAGTGCGACTCGTGGGTGGTGCTGGAGAGCTCCTCCACGCCGGCCGCATCCACGCCGAAAAGCACCATGCCCTGGCGGACCAGCCAGGTGAGGGCGTCGGCCTTGAACCAGGGGCTCTGCAGGTACTCAGGGGTGCCGAACTGTCGGCTCCAGCCGGTGCGGACGAAGACCAGCTCGCCGGGCTGGACACCGCCGGCCAGGAAGGCCGCTTTCCTGATCTCCTCCAGCGTGACCGCGTGGCCGGGCGGCGGGTGGCCGATGTCCAGCAGCCGGGTGGTGCCGATGGTCCGCTCGATGGGGTACTCGGTGAGGTCGGCGCCCTTGGGATTGAGGTGGTACGGCACCTCCAGGTGGGTGCCGAGATGGTTGACCATCTCCACGTCGTGCATGATGTACCACTGGTTTTCGAGCCGGGCGACGGGGGCGATGGTCTCGGCGCCGACCTGGGCGATGTTGAACTTGCGCCCGGCGTGGCCGGGGACGATGGTGTGGGAGAGATCGACGATCCGCTTGAACCGCACGTGAGGCCCTCGCTGCTCCGCCGGCCGCGGCGTGTCGCGCCTGGTGGCCGGGCGGCGATGGTGTCGGGATCCGGTGTGGGGGAATTGTAGGGGATGGTGGCCGGGGAGCCAACGGGGAGGGGGAGGGGAAGTGATGGGTTTCGAGTGATAGGTGGCGGGCAAGTGCTGAGTGTCGGGTTCTGAGTGCTGAGGCGGGAGAGGAAGTGATGGGTTCCGAGCGATGATTGATGAGTCGGGGGAGTGCGGCCATTTATTGCCGCACGGATCGGTGTCCGGCGAGCGGCCGGCGGCGCGTGCTTGCCTTGCTCTTGACGGAGGTATGGGGTAATCGTGGACGGGGCGGGGAGCAGGGGTTGAAAGGTGGGGTGATGGCTGGTCAAGCGGTCTGAGGTCGTGGGGAGACGGCGGATATAGGGCCGGGCATGGATGATTGGGAACCGGATACCGGGATGTCCGCGTTTTCCAGCCGCGTCCCCGTTCCAACTCCCGCAAGAAGAAGTCGGCCGATGAGGAGATGCCTGAATGCGAGAGGCAATAGCTGGCCATGAAAAACGAACCCGTCCCGTTTTCCCGTCTATCCCGCTTGGGAAGTGAGGTTGCCCATGAAACGGAACCTCTCTCCCAGCCTGCACGCGATTTATGATCTGGAATTGGCTCTGGGAAATGCCGTTGCCCGTGTCAATGACGATCCGCCGTTGCCGCTGATCATTGTGTTCAAGGAGCCGCTCCACAGGACACAAATTGAAGCAGCCACTACGATTGAACCGTCAATCCGTTGGTATAGCGTGGGGGCATTTGCCGGCTACGTCAGTGAAGATACCGGCCAATCGGTACAGGGGCCAGCTTCCGCTGTTGCTGATTCAACGGAGGTAATCAGGCGAAAACTATCGCCGAGCCTGCAAGCGATTTACGATCTTGAGTTGTCGCTTGGTAACTCCCTGGATCGGGTCGAGGAGCCAGCCGGAGATCGTTGTCCGCTGGCGATCATCTTCAAGCGACCCATGCACAAGGCCAAGATCGAATCGACACTATCGCTGCCAACAATTGTGAAATGGTGGGAATGCCGTGATCCGCATTATCCAATCCAAGGCGGATACGTGTGCGAAGAAACCCATCACGCGATTGCGGGACCGCTGACGTAGGGAATTGGGTGTGCAAACCTTGACCGGGGACCGTGCCCTTTGCGGGTGTCGGCGCCGGCGTGAACATGCTGTAAATCAGCCGGTTTGAATATGTTCACTGGCGTGTCGGTCTGGACGTGGGGGTGGCGAGCAGAGGGTGGTGGGGCTGGGTGGGGAGGGCTCACCTCACGGCTCGATGCGGTCTTTCATGCGGTAGCTTTTGCCTTCGATGATGATGGTTTCGGCGGAAACGGAAAAAGGGTTTGCGCCAAGCAACCTGCGAGGGGAGGACGTGGATGAGCTGACACACTGAAACCTTTCGATGAGACCCTGTGGGCCGAGCCCACCCGGGAGCGCGTGGCCAGCACCCGGAAGCGCGTCTGGCGTGGTGTCGGGGTGACCCGGCCTGCGAAGCGTAGACAGCGAGTCCAAAAGCCATGCGATCGAGCTTCGAAAGTCCCTCGTGGAAGCCTTCAGCGTTCCCTTACTGGGGGCCGTCTCGCCGCGGCGTGATGGCGAGTCGTCGGCGGTTCCGCCGGAGTCGCAGGAGCATGAGCAAACGGGCAATGGGGGTCTCGCAGGAACTGGGGAGGTCCTGACGCCTCCACGGAGAGAAACGGCGTAAGGAGTGGCCGGGCGGCAAGCGCAACACCCCCGGCCCGTGGCCCGTTGTGCGCGTCCGTCGCCCCTGCCGGGGCGAGGTCTGTTAGGGGTGCCGGTGTCCAGGGGTTGCGGTCGCCGTTGGCGACCTTCACCGCCTGGCTACAGGCCGTCGCTCCTCCGGAGCGAAGACGGGGGATGGCTTACCGGGCGGCACTCTCCGCGCGGGTGAAGCGATTGGGGGAAGAGGGTTGCACAGGGGCTGAAGCCGGGGTGGGTTGCGCGCGAATGGGGGCAATCTGCCGTCGGGCGCCCCGCCCGGACCGAAGTCCGCCCGGGCGAGACTCGCTGTGGCGAGCCGGGATGGTTGCACGGGTGGGTGCACGAAGGGAGGATTGGAGGCTGACTCTCGAGGGCTGAAGCCGGGGTGGGTTGCACAGGAAGGAGTACAATCTGCCGTCGGGCGCCCCGCGCGGGATGAATCCCGCGGCTCTTTGGGGAGGGGATGGTGGGCAC
>CAYVVX010000580.1:0-3980 GCA_964455315.1 uncultured Planctomycetales bacterium
TGGCTGTGATCGTCACCCTGGGCGATGTCGCGGGAATGGTCGGTGATACCCAGGAAATCCAGCCGGGCGACTTCGATGGCGTAGCGATAGGTCTCCTCGATGGTTCCGTCCACCGGGCTGTAGCAAAGCGACAGATCGGTGTGCCTGTGCAGGTCGCCGAAGAACACCCGGAACGGCCTGCCGGCAACCACCGTGCTGCGCAGCGTAGCAGCCCGCTTCAAGGCCGGCTCCTTCAACGGCCGGGCGGGAGCGGTGCTGGACGTGCCCGGTGCCGGCGGTTCCTGACCCGCGGCGTCGCCGATGGTCGCCCACGCCAGCCCACGCGGCTGGGTGCTGTCCCGACGGTCGGTCCGCCCGGTGGTCCACAGCGCAGTGAACCCCTCATCGCCGGGCAGCACCTCGATCCGCTGCATCCCATCCCCCTGGCCGATCTCCAGACGCCGGAGCGGTGACCAGCCCTCGCCGATCCGCTGCCGCACGTACAACCCCCAGCCGTCGTCGATGTGCGAGGTCTTGTTCATCCCCATGTACGGCACGTACCGGTGCCGGTAGAGCATCCAAAGCCGCCCTCCACCATCCACCACCGGCACGCCCGCCTCGTAGAAAACCCCGACGTGCTTTACGTCCCGCGGTGCTCCCTGGCGCTGCTCGGCCCTGGCCAGCGCGGGCATGGGCAGCGCGGGGTCGACGACCGCCGCGCCCCCGTCCACCCCCAGGACCGCCAGTCGCTGGCGCCGAAGCCGGTGCAGCGGCCCGTGCGTATCGTGAATCTCGATGGAGTCCGGGCTCTTGAGTCGCATCTGCGAGGTGTAGGGCCTGCCCCAGTTCTCGCCGCCTTCCTCCCAGGCGATCCAGACCTGCCCGTCCGCACCGGCCGCCAGCCGCGGCCTGGCCTCGTAAGCCGGGGTCTCAGCCACCGTGATGGGATCGCCCCAGTGCCCGTCCGCGGACAGGCGCCGGGCATAAACGTTGAAGCTCTCGCCATCGAAGCCGTCCCAGGCCACGACCACCCCGCCCTGCTGCGTGGCCACCACGTCAGGCGACCAGCAACCGCCCGATTCCGAGTCGCCCATGATGTTGATCAGCGGCTCCGAGCCCGGGTGAACCCTGGCCGCGTAGATGCGGAACCGCCCGTCGGTGGTACCCTGCCAGACCACCCACAGTCCGCCGTTCCGCGCGGGGGCGGCGCGATGGTTGATCGAAAAGCCGTTGACCGTCCCGACTGACTGGAACGAGCCGAACTTCCCGCCCTCCTCCTGCCGTCCGGCCAGCATTCGCCAGCCACCCGCACCCTCAACCTCGAAGGTCAGCCACAATCGCTCCTCGCTGTCGGCCGTCAGGGTCGGGTGGGCGTAACGTCCGGGCTTGGCGCTGACCCGGGTACGATCGACCCATTGGCCGTTCGCTTCCCTGGCTATCCACACCTCGTCACCCTCGTCGGGGACGAACTCCAGCCAGGTCATCCAGAGCCCGTCCCGTCCCCGGGCGAGATCCGCGTCATAACGCAGCTCCCCATCCAGCATCCGCGCCGGCACGGTCGTGTCGGCGGGGTCGAACTCGAAACGGGCGGTTTCCGCGGGTTCCTCCAGGGCCTGCAGGGTGCAGGGAAGGGCCAGCGCAAGCAGCAGCGTGAGACGGCAATGGCACATGATCGGTCTCCGAAATGACAAGCCGGCATTCTAACCAAATCGCTCCTCTTTATCTTCGCGGTGCGTGCGAGCACAATGTTGCGGGCCTGTGACCCGAAAGGCAGCTCCTTCACTCCCAGCAGCCGAGGTGATGCATTGCAGCAATCACGCCCGCGCCGCGGCAGGCTCGCCCTCCGACCCGCCCTTGTGGCCATCATCGCCCTGTGCGCGACCGTGTACCCCGCCTCCGCCGACTCCCTCGACACCATCCGCGAGCGCGGCGTGCTCATCTGGGGCGGCGACCAGGAGGGCGGCGGGCCGTTCATGTACCCCGACCCGGACCACCCCGACCGCCTGCTCGGCTTCGAGGTCGAACTCGCCGACGTCCTGGCCAGACATCTCGGGGTCCAGGCCCGCTTCTTTCAGGGCGCCTGGGACACGCTTCCGCAGTTCCTGGAAAGCGGCCAGATCGATATCGTCCTCAACGGCTACGAGTGGACCCCCGACCGCGCCGCCCAGATGCTGGCCAGCGACCCGTACTACATCTACGAGCTCCAGCTCATGGCTCGCACGTCGGACGACCGCATCACCACCATCGAGGATCTGGCCCATCCACCGGGCGGCACGACCTTCAGCGTCGGCGCCCTGGAGGGCTCGGCCGCGGCCACCTACCTCCGTGAAAAGTTTCCCGGCACCGTGCGGGTCCGCGCGTACGACGGGAACACCAACGCCATGCTGGCGGTCAGTGCCCGCATCGACGACGCGACCCTGCAGGATCTACCCATCGCGATCTTCTATGGGCAACGCGAGCCGGGTGAGGGACTGCGCTTCGCCGGCGAACCGGTTGCCCCGGGACGCTACGTCATCTACGCCCGCAAGGAAGACCAATCGCTCATCACCGCCATCAACCAGGCGATCGCCCGCGCTTACATCGAGGGCGATCTCAAGTGCATCTACAGCAAGTATGGCATCTGGAACGACACGCAGGAAAAGCTCGCCGCGCCGCCGCCGCCGATGGAAAAGGCCAAGGTCATCCGCGGTCTCGCCGTCTTTCAGCGCTATCTGCCGATCATGAGCCAGGCCGCGTTGATGACCGTGGGGATCTCCGTGATGTCCATGCCGCTGGCCGTGCTGGCCGGCCTGCTAATCGCGCTGGGGCGGATGTACGGTAGAGCCTGGCTCCGCTGGCCGCTGGGGCTTCATGTCGAACTGCTGCGCGGGACGCCGGTCATGCTGCAGCTCCTGGTGCTCTACTTCCTGGTGCCGCGGCTGCTGCCGTTCGATTCGCTGCCCTGGCTCAGGGATCACTGGCCGGTCATCGCCGCCGTGCTGGGGCTGGCCATCAACTACTCCGCCTACGAGGCGGAGATCTACCGGGCCGGGCTGCAAGCCATCCCGCAGGGACAGATGGAAGCCGCCCTGGCGTTGGGCATGACCCGTCGGACCGCCCTGCGCCGGGTGATCGTGCCGCAGGCCATACGCATCGTCGTGCCACCGGTGACCAACGACTTCATCGCCCTGTTCAAGGACACCTCCATCTGCTCGGTGATCGCCGTGGTCGAGCTGACCAAGCAGTATGGCATTCTGGCCAACAGCACCGGCGCGGTTTTTGAGCTGGCGGTGATGACCGCCGGGATGTACCTGATGATGAGCTATCCCCTGTCGCTGGTGGCCCGGCGGCTGGAGCAGAAGTTCGCCGGAGGGCCGGCGCGATGATCCACGTCCACGAAGTGGTCAAGCGGTTCGGAACCCTGGAGGTGCTCCGCGGCGTCTCCCTGGATGTTGCCAAGGGGGAAGTCTGCGTCCTGATCGGACCCAGCGGCTGCGGCAAGTCCACCCTGCTCCGCTGCATCAACGGACTGGAGAGCTTCCAGTCCGGCAGCGTCGAGGTCCACGGCCACCGCCTCAACGCCGGGGAGAGCGGGCACAACCAGAGCTCCCGGCTGGCGAGCTTCCGCCGCCACGTCGGCATGGTCTTCCAGCAGTTCAATCTCTTCCCGCACATGACCGTGCTGGAGAACGTGATGGCCGGGCCGGTCTATGCGTTGCACCTCACCCGCGAGGAAGCGCTCGAGCGTGCATGGCGGATGCTCAAGCGCGTCGGCATGGACGATCGCCTGAACCAGCGCCCGGCCACGCTCTCCGGCGGGCAACAGCAGCGCGTCGCCATCGCCCGGGCCCTGGCCAACGAGCCGGCGGTGATCCTGTTCGACGAGCCCACCAGCGCCCTGGACCCGAAGATGACCGCGGAGGTGCTGGCGGTGATGGCCGACCTGGCGAGCAGCGGCCAGACCATGATCGTGGTCAGCCACGAGATGGGCTTCGTGCGCCGCTCGGCTCACCGCGTGCATG